>JAGWBT010000010.1:41509-46583 GCA_021295755.1 Candidatus Poribacteria bacterium | reverse complement strand
TTTTGTCGTGGGCGTGGAGGATATAGTCGTTCGTCTGCATCGCTTGCAGCTCATCAGGCTGAATGGATACTCCGCCCATATTGTGTGTTGAGAGCATGACATCTCCTTTATTGAGTTCATTATCCGTAGGTTGGGTTGAGCGATAAGCGCGAAACCCAACTCAATGAAAGTAGTAGGTATATTGCTTTGAATCCCGCCTGTCCCGATTTATCGGGGATTTATCGGGGCGCCGTGTGCTGTAACCATCTGCGTTAAAGTATAGGCATACTCCGTATGCCGTAACCCAACGATGCTATTGGCTAAACTGCTGTGCAACAAAGACCAAATCAAGGATATTAACTGCTCCATCGCCGTTGGGGTCTGGAGCGGATTGACCAAAGCCGTTAGCGACCTGCACCAAATCCAAGACGTTGACCCGTCCATCATCATTGACATCAGCGAAACTTCGGGTGGCGATATAGATTTCACCATCGAGGTCGGGGAGCAAGTGGGTGATGGACGCAGCGGTGCTTCCCCTATCAGATACGGAGGTCGCAGATGACGGCAGTGTGATGGCTTGTGCTTGCCCACTCCGGTTGTAAACCGCCCAACCGTTATCAAACTCGCGGATATACAAGCCATCAATCTCTTGATAGCGTTGTGCCGTTTGTCCAACAGGTTGTCCAAGGTCAGCGTCCTAAAAATCATACCACCAGTGCTGATGATCATATTCGCCGTAAATTTTTCTCCCGTCATTATAGAGAATGAATCCATCAGAGAGGGTGAGGCTCATGGTCGTAAAGACGCGCATCCACCGCTGATTGATTGGGCTGTCTGGCGGTTCGGTCGGAATCCCCCACCCCTCTAAGCAGTTGATTTGTGGTTCTCGTAGATTATTTTCTGACCAGAGCAGGGTGCTTTCAATCTCGGCAAGTCCGCTATATGTGTATCCGCCTTCATAGTCTTGAAAGGTTTCCATAAAGGCACCGTTGACATAGGGGGCTGAGAGTTTGAGTTTCGTTCGGGTCTGATTACAGAGGATTAGAAAATCGTCCGGCACCGCTTGGCGGATACGCTGGAGAATTGCGAGTCGAGCCTCTCGCTCTGCTTCGGGTGGACGGAGGAATGGTGCAGGATGAACAGAAAAATCTCTAAGTGAACCGCCGTCCTCAAGCAACCAGTCGAAGAAGATGCCATCATATAGCCCACATTTTGCGATGGCAACCGCTTGTTGAACAATGATGTCTTGAACTTTTGGATCTGTCGTATCAATTAGGTAGATACCAGCGTAGCCGCTACTTTCAACCAGATTCCCATTTTCACCTCTCACCCAATACGGCCAATCTTCGGGATACTGGGTATGAAGATGTGCATCCCGCTGCCGAACTTCAGCAAGGAGGATTACGTTAGGATTTTTGGCACGGAGCTCGTCCATAGTTCTTCTTACCTTTTCCAAATCGCCTACGAGTTGATAACCGGCAGCTGTTTGTTTGAAATCGACGCCATGCCGTGGACCCGCCCAATGTAAATCGTGAAGTGCAATACGATCTAGATGCGATAATGTGGCTCTGTTATAGGTTGGATCGTCCCACGGTTGGAAAACAGAGGGCAAACTCCGATTTTCGAGCCTCGGTTTGACCGGAACGCCTGGTAGCACACACTCCTCATCACGCGAGAGATAGGTCAAAGACAACCCCAAAAGTGGAGAGAAATCTACAATCGGATTGCTATATATCTGGAGTTCTTTCAGCCGGTTTAAATTGGCTAGTGGGCTTATATCGACAATTTGATTGCTCTCAATCCACAGTTTTTCCAACGCTGTTAAATTGGCTAGCGGGCTTATATTGACAATCTGATTCGCAGCTAGATTTAGCCAGATGAGTTGCGTTAAATTGGCAAGCGGGGTGATGTCTGTTATCCCACAATGGCTCAGGTGAAGCTCCTCCAACTGCGTGAGTGTTGCAAGGGGGGTGAGGTCTGTGATGTGGACACCGGCGAGGTTGAGATATGTAAGTTGCGTTAAATTGGCAAGGGGGGTCAGATCTCGGATTGGATTATCTCGAAGTATCAGAAAATCGAGGTGTATCAACTCAGCTAATCGCCTGGTGTCTTGAATTTTATTGACAGAGAGCTCCAGCGATTTGAGATTTTGGGCATACTGTAAGCCGTTGATGTTTTCGATTTGTGCTTCTTTTGCAGTAAAACGCGTTAATCGTAGCATCTCCGGTTGAGTGATTGGGATTTGATCGGGGAGGGTAAGTGTTTCTCGGATGGCTTTGTTAAGGTTCGGGTCGGGGATCTCTACAACTTGGGCGGTTGCAACACCGCCGCAGTTACAGAGTACGATGAAAGTGCACAAGCNNCTTTCATTAAAAACGAAAAGCGGAAAACACCTTCCCTCAATTTTGCTCCCTACCAACTCACCGCTTCTGGGCAGCTAACCACTCCTCATACTCTTTCCTACCCTCTTCGTTGAACGGATAATATTTCCGCAGATCCCCGCCCTCCCGTAGTTTCATACGGACAAAGACCTCATGCTCCTCACGCTCACCGGCGATGTCGAGGATACGAGGTATCAACCGAGGCGGCACGACGATAGCCCCGCCATCGTCCGCCATGATGATGTCGCCGGGATTAACCAAGACCTTGCCACAGCCGATAGGAAGGTTGAAGTCAGCGGGAAAGAGGTTCAGATGCCCCGCCCCGCCGGTAGTCACGGCAGTTGACCAGACCGGCACCTTCAACTCTTGGAAGATCGGCATGGAATCCCGGATGCCGGCATCGATGACGACACCAGCCCCGCCCTGCGCTTGGAAATAGGTCATCAACATCTCCCCGAAGCATCCAGTGGCGAGATCACCCCTACCGTCAACCACGATCACATCGCCAGCTTGCACTTCAAACATCACCTCCCACAGAGCGGAGGTTTTCTCACCGGCTTCCTCGCCTTCAGGTTCCGATTCTTCGGCGGATGCCCCCGGTATCTGATAGCCTCGCATCTGATCTTCGCGCTGTGGTGTGAAGCGGAGCGTCAGTGCGGGGCCGACAATTTTACTCCCGGGCACACGAGCGATGGGCCCCTCCATAAAGGTTCGGCGTACACCCAACGCTTCCATGGTAGAGGTCACGGCATCAGTGCCTAACTCATACAACGCCTTGATAATTTCAGATGTGGGTCGTTTGATAGTAGACATGTTTCACACTCCTATGAATCTGATCACGGATTGATGGATTTTCCTCGCCTATTTTGGCAATATACGATAGCCATTTTACCCCTTTGCCACTATTGGGTCAACAGCAAAAATCATTGCGAAAAAACGATTGTGCTTTGAATGGATAGTGACGAAGATTCTGCTTTTCGATCTCTTTTTTGCCCCGTTCCTGTTACAATAGTCGCTAATCAACAATAAGAATCTCAACGATAAGATGAAAATGAAATGTAATTGTTTGTAATACGATTGAAGGTCTATGACAAAACGCTTCATGCTGAAATAGGGACAATTTACCCATTTTCGTGTGTAAAATGTTACCTTTTTAATGCCGCTCATGCTACCTTTATCTACGAGATCTGCATCTGTCCCTACGCTTAAAACTGAAATGTGTAAGTCCTAGATACATTGAGACACGAATTGAATGGCTTACGGCATCATCCAAAATCAACAAGGAGGGTATTTTATGGTATCTCTCACTTCCGCAATGCTTACACTATCAAGAGATGCAATGACACAAGCGATTTCACCCATTGACATCAGCAATCGGTTGGAACTGTTCGTTGACGATTATCTGATTGATGAAATAGCTGGCGCAACGCAACGGTTACACCAACCACAACCGCAGGACGTTGCTTGTGTGCATGATAATCCGTGGGAGGGTAGCACATGCGGCTATAAAACCGTGTTTCAGGATGGCGATCTTTACCGGATGTATTACCGGAGGGCTTTGACAATGACCACCACCCACAGGTGGTCTGCTACGCTGAAAGCCACGATGGAATACATTGGACCAAACCGGATCTTGGCTTAATTGAGTTTGATGGCGGGAAGCAGAACAACATCATCTGGGAAGGGATTGGATCACACAACTTCGCACCCTTTAAGGACGAGAATCCCGATTGCAAGCCGGACGAAAAGTACAAGGCACTCGGTTCAGCTGAGCGTACCTTGTATGCGTTCAAGTCCGCCGACGGCATCCACTGGTCACTCATGAACGATGAACCTGTGATCACCAAAGGTGCATTTGACTCACAGAACCTCGCCTTTTGGGATACGGTGCGCGGTGAATACCGCGAATACCATCGCGATTTCCGTGAGGGACGCGACATCCGCACAGGGACATCAAAAGATTTCCTCAACTGGTCTGATCCTGAGTGGCTGGAGTATTCACCCGACCGAGTCAGCGAACTATACACGAATCAGATTATTCCATACTACCGCGCCCCACATATCTTCCTCGGCTTTCCAACCCGATACACCGATCGGGGATGGACGGAATCGACGAAAGCTCTGCCGGAACTTGAGTATCGTCGTCTCCGAGGTTACGTGTCTCAGCGTGAGGGGACAGCCGTCACAGATGGAATGTTCATGAGCAGCCGTGATGGGGGTCATTTCAACGTTTGGCCCGAATCGTTTATCCGTCCCGGACTGCGATTGAGAGGTAACTGGTTCTACGGCGACAACTATCAAAATTGGGGATTGGTCGAGACAGAATCGCACATTGATGGTGCGCCCGATGAGATTTCCATCTATGCGAGTGAAGATTCGCATCATTGTCGCTGGCGGCGTTATACGATCCGAATTGATGGGTTTGTCTCAATGCAGGGGCCGTTGAGCGGTGGGGAATTTGTGACAAAACCGCTGATTTTCAAGGGAGATCGGCTCGTCATTAACTTCTCAACCTCTGGGGTGGGTAGTATTCAGGTCGAAATTCAAGAGGCGTCCGGCAACGCCATCCCCGGCTTTGGACTGGACGATTGTCCGGAGGTCTTCGGTGATGACCTCGAACGGATAGTAACGTGGCAGAACGGCACAGATGTGAGTCAGCTTTCAGGGCAGCCCATCCGTCTGCGATTCTTGTTAAAGGATGCAGATCTCTATTC
>JAGWBT010000010.1:0-41379 GCA_021295755.1 Candidatus Poribacteria bacterium | reverse complement strand
CTGCCTTTAACTCACTCCAGAGATCCGCAGGGATAGGGTGTTCAAATATTTCTACGTTTGATTGAACATGCTCTGGCATAAGACCACCCGGAATCGCTGCGGCGACGATTGGATGCGCTAACGGGAACTGTAATGCGGCTGCCCGTAATGGCACATTGTGTCGATCACAGACCGCTTGGATGTACCGCGTTTTTTCTAGTACCTCAGGGGGTGCCGGGGCATAGGCGTAATAGGCGTTCTCCGTCGCACCTGTCGCCAGAATACCAGAGGCAAATACCGCACCACCGCGTTCCTCGCACTGTGGAAATTCAGCGTCCAAGACATCCTGATCTAACAGCGTATACGGCATCGCAACGATAAAGAAATCGAGGTCCACCATCTCTAAAAAGCGCGGGATAGTTCCCATCTGATTCACACCAGCCCCTATCCCTTTTATCTGTCCACTGGAACGGAGCTCCTCAAGTGCCCGCCAACCGCTGGTGCCGAGCTGCACCATGTGAGCGTTGATCCGTGTATCGTTCACGTGAAACATGTGATCGAGATCGTGGATGAGCAGGAGATCGATAGAGTTCAAGCTGAGTCGCTGGAGACTGTCTTCAAAAGAACGCATAACCCCATCGTAGCTATAGTCAAAATAAAGATCGAAAGGCAGTCCTCCAGCCCACATCCCTTTATCGAAATTATCGGGATCACGTGTCGCCCGCAGCACACGCCCAATTTTTGTAGAAAGCACAAACTCATTGCGCGGTTGTTGGCGCAGAAAATGTCCGAAACGATGCTCACTTTTCCCGTAGCCGTAGAACGGTGCTGTGTCAAAATAGCGCAAGCCGGCATCCCATGCCGCTTGAAGTGTCCCCTGCGCTTGTGTCTCACTGAGAATCTCAAAGAGATCTCCGAGTGGTGCCCCACCGAAACCCAAGTTGGTTAAGGCAACCCCTGTATTTCCCAAGTTGCTTGTTGCTATATTACCCATTAACGTGCCTCCAAACTGAATTGGTATCTGTTGTCAATGAAATGATGGTAAATTCATGTCTTAGATACCAATGATTTTCTCACAATCCCCACCAGATTTCAAGGATTTTTTAATTCAAGTGATTCCTTGCGGGAATGAGATTACAGATCTGCATCAAATCGATAAACCGGCTCCCAACCCAGCATCCTCTCTGTCCGTGCTACATCTCCTTTTTTATAGCCCCCCGGTGTGGAAAATATATAAAAACAATCGTAGCTAATATCCGGCGTCTCTAGGGCACATTTTAGCGCGGACGCAACATCCCGTCTATCAATTGAGCCATAATAGTAGCCATCTACAGGATGACCATCGGTCGTAACCATTTCGTCTGAATCAATAATGCCCCATGGTCGGATACATGCGATGGAGAGATCGTGTTGTTCCTGATAATTTCGGGCGAGTTCTTCCTGCACTAGCTTAGAAAGATCATAAGAGCTAGCAGCTTTGAGTGGATATAAATCATGTGTGAGAAAGGTATCTTCTGGATAGCCGCCATGAACCGCCCCGCTAGAAGTATGGACAAATCGTTGGATCTGGCATACACGGGCAGCTTCAAGGAGATTAAACATACCCCGCACATTAATATCAAAACCCGGACCGTCCATGCTGTAACTGCCATTGGGTGCCATAATCGTATTCACAACCGCATCATGTCCCGCCATTACGGCTTCAAGCGTTGGATAGTCAAGCACATCACCTTGAACGGTGTTATCGTAGTCAACAACCGGACGAATGTCAAAGGCAGTCACTTCATGATCTTGGCTCAAGATATCGACTGCAGCACGTCCGACAAAGCCGGCTGCGCCTGTCAACAGTATTTTCATAGTTGTAATTTCCTCGGTTTATACGCTGAATTATTGATGAGAAGATACAGTGTCTGTTCATATGCTGCATGTTTCAAGTTTGTCTGACACATTATTGTTCAGAACTCTTTAACTTGTCAAGAGGTTCACTAACAAGATTGTGGAAAGGCATAATTTTCCGTTGACGAGACATCAAATCATCCGTACTATAGACACCTTAGACACCTTGAGGGGAAAATTTTGCTATTTGGCGGGGTAGAGGAAGGTAGTGCGCTTACTCTATATGTACGAAACGAAATCCCATGAGTTGATTCTATCAAAAATAAAATCAAAGGAAGCCGAGCAATAATGGAAAACAGCGGGACACGGTTAGCAGGCAAAGTCGCCATTGTCACCGGGGCGGGAAGTCGCACCCCGATAGATGGCGTTGGACGAGCGACATCAATTCTCTTTAGTAGGCAGGGTGCCAAGGTCTTGCTGGTAGACCGAAATCTCGAAAATGCGGAGAAAACCCTTGCTGTTATTGAGGAGGAAGGCGGGGAGGCGTCAATTTTCGTCGGCGATGTCTCCGAAAACGATGACTGTCAAGCGATGGCTGAAGCAGCCGTTGAACGATACGGTGAGTTGCATATTCTATTTAACAGTGCCGCCATCGGCGGGGCGGGGACGGTCGTTGATGTAGATCCAGATGTCTGGGATGATGTAATGGCGGTTAATCTCAAGGGTATGATGCTGGCATCTAAGCACGCCATTCCCAAGATGATTGAGGCAGGTGGTGGCTCGATTATCAATATCGCTTCAATTGATGGACTGCGAGCGAATATCTGGCAGAACATCCCCTACGCTGTATCGAAAGGAGGTGCGGTCTCCTTGACGCACAATATGGCGGTACATCACGGACGGGACAACATTCGGGTTAACTGCATCGCACCGGGACACATTTATGCTCCAATGACGACCACCATTTCCGATGAATTGCGCGATCTCCGCCGTCGGTCAGGTCCTTTGGGAACAGAAGGCACCGCTTGGGACATCGCGTGGGCAGGACTATTCCTCGCTAGCGATGAGTCTCGTTGGATTTCTGGTGTGTTGCTGCCCGTTGATGCGGGTCTGCTTGCAACAACACCGCTGGCGATGTTGTCACGTTTGCAGTGATGGTCGTCTCCTACGAGCGAAGGATTTTAGCAATATGCAGGGAACCAATCAGCTTTTCGATCATCCCAAACCGATCATCGGTGTGGTCCATCTTCCCCCGTTGATCGGCAGTCCCCAATCTACTCAACCCTTCCATGAAATTCGCACCCGCGCACTTTCGGACGCAGCGACGCTAATTGATAATGGAATTGACGGGGTTATCATCGAAAATTATGGGGATGCGCCCTTCTTACCGGATAGCGTCGAGCCTCATACCGTTGCGGTGCTAGCACTCATTGCAGACAAGATTCGCGAGCACCATCCCCAGACACCGATTGGGATCAACGTCCTGCGAAACGACGCAAAATCGGCGATAGCAATCGCGACGGTTACGGACGCAAACTTTATCCGTGTAAATGTGCATACCGGCGCAATGCTTACCGACCAAGGTATTATCCAAGGGAAAGCGCACGAGACCTTGCGCTACCGCTCGCTCCTCAAAAGCGAGGTTAAAATTTTCGCCGATATTGCCGTAAAGCATGCCGTACCACTTGCGCCAATCGATATCCTCGCAAGTGCGGAGGATACGTATCATCGCGGACTTGCGGACGCACTGATCGTTACGGGGGCAGCAACGGGCAAAAGCACCGATCTCGATCAGTTAAAATCTGTGAAATCGACAGTTCCTCAAGCCAGTATTTTCGCTGGCAGCGGTGTGACCGTCGATAACCTCGTCGAAGTTTTGCAGTATGCAGATGGCGTTATTGCCGGCACCTCGATTAAACACGACGGTGTGACAACAAACGCAGTTGACGCAGACCGTGTGCGCGCCCTGATTAAGGCGCGTGAAGGATAGATGCTTCCAGAAACCCAAAACCGGGATCACAATTAGAAGCGAACTTTTCAATCACGCTGCGGATGCATTCATGAGATCAGTGTGGGCAAGATGCCAATCCTCGATATGGTTGAGGAGCACCGCAGAGTTAAGTGTGCCGTCATCTTCGCGACCAACGGTTGCGTGAATCTCGATCCGTTTCTCGCCCCTATGGGTACGGTTGCGGATAAAGGTGTTCCACTCATCGGCTTTTTCCCTGTCAATTTCACTGCCATTCTGTTCTAACACCCACGCCTCAAACTGAGTATAACTGGGCAGATTTTTACGGATGTAAGCGACAGCATCGAGGGGCTCGATTCCTAGCACGCGTAAGACTCGCGGGTCCAGTCCGTTTTCGGTCATGTCCGGATAGTCCGGGTGGAGCTTGCCTTTTGCTTTCAGTAGGATTTTAATCCAAGTTCGAGGCAACTGACAGACCTCCAAAGCGCCGTAATCGATGTTTGCAATCAGTGGTACAACGCGCCCGGTCAGCGCTGCGAAATCGTTATCCAAGTCCCGCTCATAAAAGAGCTGCCAATCCTGTAGATTGTTCAACACCACAGCGGACGTAATGCCGGCATCATCAGGAAGCCCGATGTCATGATACGTCTCTTCGATTTTCGCCGGACGGTGATTGCGAGATCGGAGTTGTTCGTTCCAATCTGCCACCGCCTGTTGATCAATCGTCCCACCCTTTTGCTGGAGAATCCAAGTCTCAAATTCAAGATAGTTCGGCATATTATCTCGCAGGTAGGAGAGCGTTGTCTCTTTGTCCAAATCTAAAAGTTCGAGGACCGACGTGTCAAGCCCGCCGCTGCAATCGGGATATTCTTCGTCAAGCAGTCCCACTCTTCTGAGAGTGACTTTCCACCAGAACCGTGGAAGTTGACAGACGCCTAATAGACCATAGCCAATGTTGCTAATCAGGGGAACCATATTATGCTCCTTGTCTTAATTTGAAGTTAGTAAATTTGTTCCCAACCCTTTTCAATTTTAGGAATTGTTTTGTTCATTTTATCATGATTGTACCGACTGCATCAACCCCAGATTGAGTTTCTATTTAGCCTTGACAATGTGGGGCGTTTGGCATATTCTATATCCGTAGGATTTTTGCAATAAATTCCATAGTATCTAATTTTAGGGAGAACAGAGATGGCAGAAAAAACTTCAACGAGCACCGAGCAGCATCGGGAGATGGCTGCGGAACACGGTTCCGTGCTCGTGGCAATCGTTACCGTCAGCGATACACGCACCCCGGAAACAGATAAGAACGCAGCGTACCTCCGAGAACAACTGGCGTCAGGCGGAAATGAGGTCGTGGGCTATCGCATCATCAAAGATGAACCGGATCAGGTCAAGGAGGTACTGGACGAATTCGCAGCAGGGGACGCGCGCATGATTCTTTTCAATGGCGGCACAGGCATCGCCCCACGTGATACAACCTTCGACGTGCTGAATCAAGCCTTAGAGAAAACCCTGCCCGGCTTTGGTGAACTCTTTCGGCTGTTCAGCTATGACCAAGTCGGAGCAGCAGCGATGCTATCGCGTGCTACCGCCGGCGTGTACCGGGGAAAAGTGGTTATTTCGACACCCGGCTCAACAGCTGCAGTACAGTTAGCGTGGGAAAAACTGATCGGACCGGAGTTACAGCATCTGGCATGGGAGGTCGGACGATAAGAAAATAGGTGCGTTTTGTTACTTCGGCTTCTTTTCCTTTGCCAACCGATGGCAGATATGGCAGCTGCCGACATTGAGATGTGGCATGGTTGGCGATTGCTCGGTCCCACGCAGATGACATTTCAGACAAGCGGCTGGATCTGTGTAAGTCTGATGGTCTGGAATGTCGGAGCGGGCAGGCGCTGCGTTGAAGAACAGGATAATCATTACAATTGTAAAAATAGCGCCGATGACGCTGACAATAATTAACAGCGTTCGGGCACTGGCTTCTTCCGTTGGCACGTTTTAGTCCTTTTAGTTTATCGAAATTAAGATAGGAAAATCGAAAATTGAAATGGAAAATCGAAGTTAGTTACAAACCCGAAACGCCGGATGCTATCGGACAAGGTATTCTTCAGGATATCATTGATCTCGGGCTCGATGGCGTAAAATCCGTGCACACCGTTCAAATCTACTGGATCGAAGGAGACATTAATTCTCATACAATTGAGCGCATCGGTGCGGAACTGCTCGCTGATCCGGTGACGCAGAATTACGTCTATAGCCATTCCGACAATCATACCCCAAGACAAAGTGATAGTTCCGTATGGACCATTGAGGTATGGTTAAAACCGGGGGTAACGGATGCTGTGGGTGATAGTGTTCTCAAGGGACTACACGATATGGGAGTTCCAGATGTCCAAACCGCACAGACAGGACAGAAGTACCGGATACACGGAGACTTAGATCAACCCAAACTTGAAATGATTGCACAACAACTCCTTGCGAACGATGTTATACAAATATTTGAGATCTGGCGAGGTGAATAAGTTCCGTTTGATCATGACCATCGAAGTGTACAGAACAGCTAGTGATAATCGTAACATCATTTCTTGCTTACCAGTGCTTTGGTCTTCCATGTTCCTCGTCTAAACCACCACCACATCAATAAGCCTTGCACAACATTTGATAGGGCGATACCAATCCAGACTCCCTTAAGTCCCACTAAAAAGGAAAGCGAAATCACTAGCGCCAGCCCAATACCGAGTTGACAGATGAATGTCATCACCATCGGGGAAACAGTATCCCCAGCACCGTTGAGCGCACGACCAAATACAATAGAAATTGCGATAAATGCGAAAGTGGCTGATAGGTAGCGGAGGTAAACACTCCCGACAGTGATAACTTCCGTTTGTCCAGTAAATACCCTAATACAAAAATGGGGAAAAAGAAACAGTAGGCTTCCAAGCACAGCCATAAGTACCGTTGCCAATCCACCGGCAAGATTGGCAGATTTTTCTGCCCTGTCAATCTGACCTGCTCCGATATTCTGCCCCACCATGGGCGCGACAGCGTTTGCGAATCCGAAACCCAAGTGCATCACGAGGATGCGGAGGCGCATACAGATAGCGTAGGCAGCCACAGCGTTCGTTCCATAAATCGCCACAACTCGAATAAACCCCAACCGGGAGGCGTGCCTCAAAAATCCTTGCATTGAACTAAAAATTCCGAGGCGCAGGATTTTGCCCATTGCTGATAGATCTACCCGGCGCTTAACGTGCTTCAGCGAGATGACACTACGTCCAATGAAGCAGAGATAAAGGAAAATCACAACCCCACTGCTTCTACCAATCACGCTTGCATAAGCGGATCCTGCAACACCCAGACGCGGAAATTTCCAAATCCCAAATATGAGCAAGGGATCTAGAACAATATTTAAGACCGTTGAAACAATCATGACCACCATCGGTGTTATTGAATCTCCACCCGCTCTGAAAATGGAACCTAACGTCATCGATACGAACATCATGATACCACCGAGCAGTGTGATACGCAAGTAAGGTACACCGAGTCGCACCACTTCTTCCTCTGCTCCGAGTAGCCTCAATCCAAATTCAGCGAGCGGAACGCCTATACACGCAATTACAAGAGGACATGCAATGCTTAAGATGAGCGCCTGCATTGCGATGTTTTCCCCTTGCTCTCTCTGCTGTGCACCGATTGATTGAGAAACCAGAACGACTGTTCCCATCGAGATGCCGAGTGAAAGCACACTAATCAACCGCTGAAGATTTGAGCTCATATCAACGGCAGAAATCGCTTCGGCTCCCAATTTTCCGACGAAAATCATATCAACCACACTGAAAGAATCCTGCAAAATATTGCTGAGGGCAATGGGCCAAGCGAGATGTATAAGATTCTTGAAAATGCTCCCTTGGGTCAGGTCGTACTTCGATTTCTTCATAGATAGCTTTCTTTCCGGTATGTTGATGCGCTTTCGACGACTCCAATCTGCCTTTGTTTAGCGGTTTTCATTGAATACACGAAAATATCCTTCTCTCATTTTCTTAATTGTTATAGTAATCGAACACACATAACTTGGATTAGCACTTGCAAACCAAAACCGATAGATTTACTAATTCATCGGGAAATTTATCAGTTATTTTATTGTGCCACATCTTCACGAAATCCGGCAAGAATTATCTGTTTGGATTTCGGTTGTTAATTTTTAGAAAAAACTATCGAGATTCTGTGAAAAAACTATTGACAGATCACTAATAATCGTTTATTATATTAGCCCCTATCGAACATATTGTATGGTAAAAGAAATTATACACAATATATTGGTGTTCTATGAAATGTCCATACTGCAATGGTTCCAGCATAAGAGTCATCGACAAGCGGGATACTGACGGAGGGACTGCCATCCGTAGACGCCGAGCGTGTCTCCATTGCTCAAAACGGTTTACAACGTATGAGCGGGCTGAAGTGTTGGATCTTTTCATTATTAAGAAAGACCAGCGCCGCGAAGCTTTTGACCGGCAAAAGCTAAAGCGCAATATCATGAAGGCGTGTGAAAAACGCTCGATTAGTCAGGAAACCATTGATCGCTTGATTGGGGATGTCGAACAACAAATTATCAGTATGCGCAAATCCGAAGTCGAAAGTCATATCATCGGTGAGATTGTTATGGATGCTCTCAAAAATTTGGATAGTGTCGCATATATTCGGTTTGCTTCTGTCTACCGTGATTTCAAAGATGCAGCAGATTTTGAAAACGAGCTCCGTCAATTAGCACCTGATGATTAAATTAATGAAACTGATCGTTCAGGAAGAGCGTTGAATTTAGGGGAATTATCAACGAATTACAGGTAAGCGAGTTGCTGAATCCGGCAATTTTTTAGCAATCATAAGAAAGGAACTGCAAGAAAGGAATCAACATGTCCCAAACCAACGATTTTGGTGTTAATCAGGATTCAATAGCCGCCGTGCCATCGGATGAAACTGCTGACATCAAACCCTCTTCTCTTGAAGAAACTGCACAACAACAGGGCTTGAAAATTGATCGACGGTATACCTTGCCCGGTGTGCATCCATTCGATACAATCGAGTGGGAACCTCGAAGTTCGGTGATCTATAATGAAAAAGGCGAGGCAATCTTTGAGAAAAATGAGGTTGAGGTCCCATCGAACTGGTCACAGTTGGCAGCGGATATTGCGGTGTCCAAATATTTCCGTAAAGCGGGTGTGCCTGAAACGGATAGCGAAACAAGCGTTCGTCAACTCGTCCAACGTGTTGCGCATACCATCCGCCATGCCGGCGAAGCTTTTGGTGGCTACTTTGCCACACCGGAGGATGCTGATGCTTTTGAGATGGAACTGACAGACCTGCTCGTGATGCAGCGCGGTGCGTTTAATTCGCCGGTCTGGTTTAATTGTGGACTATATCATCTATATGGAGTTACAGGCGGAACCGGCAACTGGTATTGGGACGTTGAAAAGAGCAGTGTGGTCCAGACGGAGAATAACTACGACCACCCACAATGCAGTGCGTGCTTCATACAGGCTGTTGACGATGACCTGATGTCGATTTTCCAGTTGGTCAAAAATGAGGCGCGTGTCTTTAAGTACGGCTCAGGGACCGGAACGAATTTTTTCAAGATTCGAGGGCGGCAAGAAAAACTCTCCGGCGGTGGGACAAGTAGCGGACTGATGTCTTTTCTTGAGGTTTTTGACCGTGGGGCAGGGGCGACCAAATCTGGAGGGACTACCAGACGCGCGGCCAAGATGGTATGCCTCGATATGGATCACCCGGAAATCGTTGATTTCATCAACTGGAAGGTGAATGAGGAAAAGAAAGTAGCAGCGCTTGTCGCTGCTGGTTATCCCTCTGACTTCAATGGGGAAGCGTATAAGACCGTCTCAGGGCAAAACTCAAATAACTCTGTCCGAATCACGGACGAATTCATGAATGCCTATCTACGCGGTGATAAATGGCATACAACGTTCCGTACAACGGGCGAAATCTGTGAAACATTTGAAGCCAAAGATCTCATGCGTCAAATCTCCGAAGCCGCTTGGGCTTGTGCGGATCCAGGTATGCAGTTTGACACGACGATTAACGACTGGCATACTTGCGCGAATACCGATCGAATTTATAGCAGTAATCCATGTTCAGAATATATGTTCCTTGACGACTCCGCATGTAATCTCGCTTCTATCAATCTACTCAAATTCGTCGATGAAGATGGAAACTTTGATGTCGAAGGGTTCAAGCATGCCTGCCGAATCTTCTTCATCGGTCAGGAAATCCTTGTGGATTTCTCCTCCTATCCAACCGGGCCAATCGCTCAAAACAGCCACGACTATCGACCACTCGGACTGGGATATGCCAATCTGGGAACTTTGCTGATGGTCAACGGTATCCCCTACGACAGCGAAGAAGGATATGCCATCGCCGGTGCGCTTACAGCAATCCTCTGTGGTGAAGCGTATCGGGCATCCGCTGAGATGGCTGCGGTCAAAGGTCCCTTCCCCAGTTTCGATAAGAACCGCGAATCGTTCCGCAGCCTATCGCATTAACCCAGATGTCTGCCCACCTAACCTTTTGAAGGCAGCACAACAGACATGGGATGATGCGGTTGAAATGGGTGAGCGCTACGGCTATCGGAATGCACAAGCAACGGTGCTAGCGCCTACCGGTACCATAGGGCTACTGATGGAATGCGATACGACCGGCGTTGAACCCGAATTTGCGCTTGTGAAATTCAAGAAGTTGGCGGGCGGCGGTTACTTCAAAATTATCAACCAATCGGTACCACGCGCACTGAAAAAGCTCGGTTATACAGACAAAGAGATTGACGACATTGTAACCTATGTGCAAGGTACTTCCTCGCTAATCGGTTCGGCGCATATCAATAATGTCTCACTTAAAGAGAAGGGTTTGACTGACGAAGAGATCGGTCAGATCGAAGCGACGCTATCCTCCGTTTTTGAGCTGGCGCATGCGTTTAACGCCTACACTGTCGGAGAGGAAGGGATGGCGCGTCTCGGATTTGGCCCAGAAAAATATAACGCGCCGGGCTTTGATCTATTGAGTGAATTGGGATTTACACAGCAGCAAATTGAAGAAGCAAGCAAGGTAATTTGTGGTATGATGACCATCGAAGGTGCACCGCATCTGAAAGATGAACACCTACCTGTCTTTGATTGCGCCAACAAATGTGGGAATTACGGTCAGCGTTACATTGAGCCGATGGCGCATGTTCGCATGGTGGCTGCAACGCAGCCATTTCTGAGTGGGTCGATATCCAAAACCATCAACATGCCCCACGAAACAACGGTTGAAGAGGTCGAGAACCTTTACGTTGAGGCATGGAAACTGGGATTGAAGGCGGTAGCGCTCTATCGGGATGGATCGAAACTGTCGCAACCTCTCAGCACCACCAGAGCGGAAGTGGAGGAAGAGGAACAGGAAACGCGCCCCATCCGCCGTCGTCTGCCCAATGAACGCGATTCAATCACCCACAAATTCAGTGTTGCGGGTCACGAAGGTTACATTACCGTTGGATTTTATGAAGATGGCAGCCCCGGCGAGGTGTTCCTCAAGATGTCGAAGGAAGGCTCTGTTATTTCTGGATTGATGGATACGATCGCGACAATGACCTCAATCTCGTTACAATACGGTGTTCCGATGGAATCACTGGTCAGCAAGTTCAGTCACGTCGGATTTGAGCCTGCGGGATTTACCAACAATAAGGATATCCCAATAGCAAAGTCAATCATCGACTATGTATTCCGCTGGCTAGGACTGAAATTCGTGCCCCAAAGCGAAGTGCTTGCCGAGGGAGACGGAAGCCTTGGCGATCAGCTTACCCAGCCACAGCAGCTGCACCCTTATGGAGATGACATCAATCAGGAGGAAAGCGCCCAAAGACTAGAAGCGCGCGAAAAACGCGTCGCAGCGATGCAGTCAGATGCCCCTCCCTGTCATGATTGCGGGACAATCATGGTGCGGAACGGCACCTGTTATCGCTGTTTGAATTGCGGTGCGACGAGTGGATGTTCGTAGGGTTGAAGTATGAGGCAGATAAATCCGACAATCAGAAGCATCGTTGAAGAAGCGTGTAAAAAAGAAACTAACAAGTATGGGTATGGTATTTGGAGTCATCACATTACACTTGTTGTGAAGTACGGCAAGCTACTGGCAAAAAAGTTGGAAGCCGATCCAGAGATTGTCCAAATTGCTGCCTTGTTACACGACTATGCCGGTATCAAGGAAGAATCCCTTACCTCAGAACATCATCTTCACAGTGCTCAAGAGGCGGATAACATCTTAAGATCTCTCGGCTATCCTGAAGATGCGATAATCGCTGTCAAGCAGTGCATTGTTTCTCATCGGGGAAGTATCAATATAGAGAAACAAACAGCAGAAGCAGTTTGCCTTGCCAGTGCCGATGCCATAGCTCACATTGATCAAATTCCATCTTTGTTTTACCTAGTTTTTGTTCAACATCAGATGGAAATTGATGAGGGAACAGCTTGGGTAAGGGCAAAATTAGAACGAAGTTGGAATAAATTATGCCCTGAAGGCAAGGAAATGATTAAGGAAAAATACGAAGCCATCCAGAAGATTGTACAATAAGTGCATTTACCGGTCGGAGAACAACAACGTAAATCAACATCTTCACCTATTTTGCCTCCGAGTCTCAAGTTGGAGAAATAACGTTCAACCCTGCTGTTGTTCAACTACCCATAGATCAGGCCTAGAAGATTAAAGCCAATCATTCCCGCCACAATCAAAACGATAAACGCAAAACAGAAGCGGATCGAATCGCCCTGTATTCTCTGATTCGCGATTACCCCTACCTGTGCACAGATTGTAGATCCAATCAGCAAAAACGCAACCAGCCATAAGTCAACATTACCCCGCATTGCATGGGTAACAGTCCCATAAGCAGCAGAAAAAAATACGATAAGCGAAGTCGTGCCAACTGCCGCATGCGTCTCGACGCCATATCCGTAGATTAGTAGCGGCACGAAGAGGATACCGCCGCCAATCCCGAGCAATCCTGTGAAAATACCGATGACGAGTGCTGAATAAACAATTGCCGGGAGCGAGATTTGCCGAACATCGCTGATGGGAAAGGAAACGTAAGGTGGGATGGGTAGGTCTCGAAGCAAGCTGAACGACTGTTTGTGACCGCTTTTTCTTCTGTGAATCAGTGATTCGATGAGAATCAATCCTGAAACGGTGATAAGCACCCCAAAGAAGAGCCATTGCAAGTAATACTGAAGCGCTGGCATTGATTGCTTCCCGACACTGATCTCTCCCAGTTTATCCAGCCAGTCGAGCAGATATACCCCAATCTCGATACCGACAAAATTACCTCCCACAATCATCAATGCCAGTTTTGCATCTATATTGCCGAACTTCCAATACCGCAATACAGCAGAGAAAGTGGTGCCAGCTGTCCGAGAAAGCGTACTTCCGATGCAAATTGGGAAGGGAATGCCGAATAGGATATTGAGAATCGGGGTGATTAGCGGACCCCCGCCGATCCCGAAGAAACCTGATAGGAAACCGCTGATGCACCCTAAAGCAATCAACCCCAAGATATTAACAGGTATGCCACTGATATCGACGTTCATCTAGCGTTATAATTTCAAATGTGATAATCAATTTTAGGGTTGTGGGGAGTTGAACGGCCAGTACGACGTTCGAGAAAGGTAAAAATCCAGTTAATGAGTGCCCCCCAAGCTATAGGAAAGAGTAAACAGATTAGAACGTTGAAAATACCTTTCATGCACGACTCCAATTCGATGGAACATCAAAATCTGCTCGTACCACACGGCAGAAGTTTTTGACTCTCCCAAGTTCCCTCCGTATCCGTCCTATCTCTTCCATGTCTTGAGAGCTCCAGACCTCTATCGGTAGGTGTATTGGGGATTTATGCCGTCGAATACTCGCACATCCAAGTATAGAGGAAAGCTGCGCTATTGTAAAGGGAAAAATTGATCGAATTCTTTTTGCTTGCATTTCCCATAGGGGTGTGCTACAATCACCAACGTTTTAGCAATTTCCAAAGCAGGTCCCGATTTAGTAAAAAGCACCTCAATGGAGTCCTCTTTTTCGTCATCGAAGAGATTCTGAAAGGTTTGAAAGTGACTGCTAATTTTTCTGTTTGATTCAGGTGTGTAAAATGTTCGTCGGTTTGGATGCCGATGCTTACCCCCTAGGAAGGCTTCAAGGGTAAACGACACGAAGGGGACCTACAGAGGAACTAGGTAAAAACCACATCAGAGCCAGTTCATACAAACAAAAACTTTACAGACCTGCTTAATTACATATTTCTGAGATGTTTTTGGTTAACCTGACATCGTAAGGAGTTTTTTTGATGAAGGAATATCAGACGAAACAGATTCGGAATATCGGTATTATTGGGCATTCGAGCACAGGGAAGACTTCACTCATCGAAGCGATACTCTATAATGGGGGCGCAATTGAGCGAATCGGACAAGTTGATAGTGGGAATTCAGTTTCAGATTATGCCCCAGATGAAATTGAACGCAAGATGACAATTAACTGTTCTGTATGTGTCGCCGAGTGGAAAGGGTACAAGTTAAATATTATTGATACGCCCGGTGTCGAAGATTTACATGGAGATCTCGAGAGTGTACTCCGCGTGGTAGATGCCGTTATTGTGGTGATTGACGCAACAACCGGCGTCGAAGGCGGTACGGAGAAGGTATGGGAAGCGGCTGATAGATATGAGCTTCCACGGATGATCTTTATCAACAAGATGGATAAAGAGAACGCCAGTTTTGAAAACGCCCTTGCGAGCGTTGATGAGATTCTTGAAACCCGAACGGCTGTGACGCAGATCCCAATTGGTAAGGAAGCTGACTTTAAAGGCATCGTCGATCTCATACAGATAGGGGCGTTCACCGAACCACCAGATAATAAGCCTTTGCTAAAGTCAGAGGCTCCTGCCGAACTTGAAGCGCAGGCAGAAGAGATGCGAGAACAGCTTGTTGAGGTCGCAGCGGAAAGCGATGATGAGTTGATTGAAAAGTTCTTTGAAGGTGAGCTCACCGATGAAGATATTGGGGCTGGCCTTCGTACAGGATTATGTGCCAATCAATTTGTACCTGTACTCTGTGGTGATGCCCTGCGAAATATCGGCGTCCAACCGTTGATGGACACGATCACGAACTGCTGCCCATCTCCGGTAGATGCCAGACCGGTTACAGGAATTGACGGTGAAACAACCTATGAAGCATCCCCAGATTCGCCGCTGTCGGCGTTGGTTTTTAAGACATTAGCAGATCCCTTCGCAGGTAGACTCAGTTTCTTCCGTGTTTATTCTGGTATCTTCAATGGTGATTCTCAGGTCTACAACGCGACGAAAGGTGAGAATGAACGAATCGGCAAACTCGCGTTCATGAATGGGAAAACCTCTATTGACACCCCCCAAGTCTCCGCTGGCGATATCGGAGTCGTGTCTAAACTGACGCTTGCGCAAACGAACGACACATTTTGCGACGTAGGCAGTGCGTTCCAACTTCCCGGGGCCGAATTCCCTAAACCTGTTATCTCATTTGCCATCATGCCTGCACGAGAAGGGGACGACGAGAAGCTGAGTACAACCCTTTCCCGGATGATGGAAGAGGACCCATCATTCCAGATTGAGCGGAATAGTACAACGAAACAGCTGCTAGCTTCCGGGCTTGGCGAGATACACCTCGCGGTCATACGCAACCGTATGCGAGATAAGTTTGGTATTGAAACCGAGACCGAAATGCCAAAGGTCTCCTATCAGGAGACAATTCGTGGCAGGGCAAGTGGTGTCCAAGGTCGGTATAAACGTCAGTCTGGTGGACGCGGGCAGTTTGGTGAGGTTTGGATAAACCTTTCCCCACTTGAACGCGGTTCCGGCTTTGAGTTTGTCAACAAGGTTGTGGGTGGCTCGATCCCGCGTAATTACATCCCCGCAGTCGAGAAAGGTATCCGTGAGACAATGGCTCAAGGTCTAATCGCCGGGTATCCCTTCGTTGATGCTCAGGTAGAGCTTTACGACGGTAAGCACCACCCTGTTGATTCCTCGGATATGGCTTTTCAGATTGCTGGCTCTTTTGCGTTTCGAGAGGCGGCAAATGAATCCAGGCCCGTGCTGCTTGAACCAATCATGGACGTTACAATCTCCGTTCCGGAACAGTTCATGGGGGACATTATCGGCGACCTCAATAGCAAACGCGGTCGAATCATGGGGGTTGAGCAGGCAGGCAAACGTCAGGTAATCCAAGCAACTGTACCGTTAGCGGAAATGTTCCGATATTCGATCGATCTTAAATCGATTACGAGTGCGCGGGGCAGCTTCACGATGGAGTTCTCACGTTACGAGGAGATGCCCGATGAACTCGCCCAAAAGGTGATTGCCGAAGCAAAATCGGAAACAGAAGAGTAAACGGTACTATACTTTTTGGCTTATATTAAGGGACCGTGCAATAGAAACCGAGTTTTTGCCAAAGACTCGGTTTTTATTCGTCCATCGCACTTTCTTTTAATGTGAGCCTATTTTTTTGCTTTTTTTAGGAGAAGTTTAGGGGAATGGTGGAGGCGGAGCAGATGTTTGCGGTGTGGGTAAAACGTGATTGTGCAAGATTTTCACGTTTCACGCTGCGATCTCATTACCAAACTTTGCTGAAACAACCTTTGACAAGCCTGCTTGTTCCATCGTCACACCGTACATGACATCAGAGATTTCCATCGTCCGCTTATTGTGGGTAATGATAATAAACTGTGTCTGTTGGGCGTATTTCTGAATAAGGTTTGTGAAGCGGAGCACGTTCGCTTCGTCGAGTGCGGCGTCAACTTCATCCAAAACGCAGAACGGGCTCGGTTTAATCTTGAACACGGCAAAGAGCAGAGCAATGGCAACAAGCGACCGCTCGCCGCCGGAGAGTTGTGTGATACTCTGCGGTCGCTTACCCGGTGGACAAGCGATGATATCAATCCCCGCTTCTAATACATCAGATTCGTCTGTCAAACGCAACTCCGTCTCCCCACCGCCAAAAAGTTCCTCGAACACCTCTTGAAAGTTAGTCCGTATCTGCTCAAATGCTTTGAGGAACGTCTCACGCGAAGTCCGGTTAATCTTCTGGATTGCTTGATTGACTGATTCGAGCGACTTCTCTAGGTCTTCACGTTGAGTAACAAGGAAATCTTCGCGCTGCTTGTGCTCTTCATACTCTTCAATTGCTACAAGATTAACAGCTCCCATTCCGTCGATCTCGGTTTTCAACGTGTCAATCTGTCCCATCAATTCAAGATCGTCAACCGGATTATCCTCAATCTCGACTTGGTCGATTGTGATTTGGTACTTATCTAGAATTCGAGCGGAGATTGCTTTCAATTGCATCTCTAGCTGGGTTGTCGTGACCTCTAGGTGATGCCGCAGGCGATTACGCTTATCGAATTCTCTCCTCGCTTTGCGCACTAGCTTCTGTGCTTCTGCTATCTGTTCGATTAAGCCTACATGTTCCTCCTCTAGCCGCCTAACATTTTCCTCAGCCTCGAATTTTTCCTGCTCTATCTGGAGGAATTTGCGTTGCGCTTTGTCAATTTGTGAAGAGAGTTCCTGGCGGATCTGGTCGTCAGAATCGATAACCGCTTGATGCTCACCGATACTGTCGCGAACCTGTGCCTGACTTCTTTCAAGATTCAGGAGCTCGGAATTCAGGCTCTGCAATTTTTCCCGTTTCCCTGCCAAGGCGATTTCAAGTTCTTGACAGGACTCGATGACTTCCTCACGTTTGTTCTTTTCGCTCTGAATCTGTTCTGACAGTCGCTCGATGCGTCGTTGTAGCGTGCGACGCGCCTTGGCTGCTTCCTCTAATTCAGATTGAAGTGTCGCCTGATCTGCTTTCGCTTTTTCTGTTTCCTGATGGAGGCTTGTCTCCTCCTGCTCTACATCGTTCAACTGTTCCTCAAGCTGACTGATTTGCCGCTGTCCCTGTTCCAGAACTTTTGACAAACTCGCATGCTCAATCTGATGTGCTTGCCCCTGCGTGATGAAGGTTTGTCGGGTCTGTTGCAGTTCCGCTAACTTGCCGGCGAGCTTTTTGCTTCTGGTATCTTTTTCGTTAAGCCGGCTTGTCAGCTGACTAATACGTTCCTGTAGGCTTTCTAGCTCCCTTGAGCGACTCAAGAGTCCACTGGTTGAACTGGTATTATGCCCACCCGTAACCGCACCAGAAGTATTGATTAATTCTCCCTCCAACGTGACGAGGCGTGCATTATGACGGGAGCTCCGTGTCAGTTGTATAGCTATATCGAGGTTTTCGACTACGACCGTATTTCCCAGCAGTTGCTGAACCGCAACCTCATATTTTGAATCATAGTCTAGAAGTTCAGCTGCGAGACCAATTACACCAGGCTTACCTAGCAAGCTATCACCGTTAAATGGCCGAGTCCGCAGAATATCCAAGGGCAAGAATGTCACCCGGCCTGCTTTCGTCTGCTTGAGGTACTCAATCCCGGACTGAGCATCTTCAGCCGTTTCTGTAACGATGTTTTGGATCGCGCTCCCCAATGCCACTTCGATTGCTAACTCGTAGTCCGGTTCGGTTCGGATGAGTTCCGCGATGACGCCACAAATGCTGCCAAAGCGTTCTGGTTCTGTTTCGCGGACTTTCAGGATCGCACGAACACCTGTGTAGTAACCTTCATGGGTGGCTTGCAGATCCTTTAAGGACTTGAACCGCGAAGCGCTAGTACCGAGTGAATCCTGCATCCCTCGCATCTCTGAATCTAGCTTGCGGAGTTCCGTCTGATAACGTTGGATCTCTTCCTCAGCTTTTTGCCGGTCAGTCTCAAGCCGAATTAGGTCAGCATTAAGCTGCTGTTCGCGTCGTTGTGCTTTTGTATAACTCTCTTTTTCCGTTTCCAGTTCAGCACCTAAGACGTTTGAGCGTTCTGTAATTCGATCCAGATTGGCAGCTGAATACTCTAGCTTGTGATTGATCGACGCAAGTTGTGTTTCTAGTTGTAAAACTTGATTCGTGGTTTCAAGCAAATTTTCTTGCGCTGTCTTCACGGCGTTTTCAGCTTCCGTCACCCGAGTGTCGAATTCGATCAAAACCTTCCGCCGCGCGGTCAACTTGCTTTCCTCCAACTGAAGTGAAACATCAACCTGCCTGTGTTCCTTTTCGCGTTCTGCCTTCTGTGTCTCTAGTTCTGCCGACTGTTTTTCCAATGATTCGATTGCCTGAAGTGCCCGTTGACGTTGCTGCTGAATATTGAGCTGTCGTTCCTTATAAACTGCAATTTGCCCCTCTGTTTGTTCGACCTCACTTGAGAATCGGCTCACAACCCCTTGTCCCTCGCGAATTAAGTTATCTAACTCGGCTCGACGTGCTGTTGCATCCTCGATTTGCTGTTCAGTGGAATCGATCTGCTCATTGGCTTCTGTCACAGCAAGCATCAGTTCATCTAAATTGAGTTGTGTTTGAGTCAATTCTTTGACAAATCGCCCGTGCTCCCGACGGCTGAGATCTAATTCGAGATTTTTCAGTTGACTGTGGAGTTGTTGATAACGCTTGGCTTGCGCAGCTTGCTGCTTGAGCGATTCAGTTTCCTGCTGCACCGTGTGGATCACATCATTAATCCGGACAAGATTCTGCTCAGTTGCTTCTAGCTTCCTAAGTGCGGCTTTTTTACGATGCTTGTATTTGGTGATGCCTGCAACCTCATCAAACAGGAAGCGGCGCTCTTCGGGACGAGTATTGAGGATGAGGTCAATCTTGCTCTGCTCCATGACAGAATAGGCATCGACGCCGATTCCTGTATCCATAAAGAGTTCGGTAATATCTCGTAGCAGACATGGAGCGTCATTAATGAAATAGCCACTTTCACCGCTACGTGTCAGTTGACGGCGAACTGCAATCTCCGGAGATTCGAGCGCAAGTTTTCCCTCAACGTTAGTGAAATGGAGGGAGGCTTGTGCCCGTTGTGCTGGTTTAAAGTTCGATCCGCCGTTGAAAAGGAGATCTTGCATATTGGCGCAACGCAGCGCGCGAGGACTCTGTTGGCCCAAGACCCAACGAATTGCGTCTGACACATTGCTCTTGCCACAGCCGTTGGGACCGACAATGGTTGTAATCCCCGGCTCCAATATTAACTCCACATCTTCGGCGAAACTCTTAAAACCGCTGATTTTAATTTGATTAATATGCAACGGATATTCCTCCTCCGATAGACAATTCGCAAGTTACATTTTTATTAACGTAAGTTAACCGATAAAGTTTCGGTGTTACGCTAGAAAAGTCCGTTGCAAGTTGATGGAATATACCCATGTCAACTAATTACTTTAATCCTTGGAAAAATTTTGGTTCAGTGCATCTTTAATCTCTGTAATAACTTCTGTCTCAACTTCCGTGTCTAGACGCGTTTGTAATGCTTTTCTTGCCGCTTTACCGCCAATCTGCCCTAATGCCCATGCAGCATGACCACGAACTAGGGATTCGTCATCGTTCAACGCCTGTTTAAGGGCAGGCACCGCAGCGCGATCCTTCCAGTTGCCAAGCGCAACCGCAACATTTCGGAGAAGGCCGCGTCGCTTCGCTCGCTTGATTGGACTGTGCCTAAAACGTCTACTAAATTGTTCCTGTGTCATGTTTATAAGTGATAGCAGCGTGGGTGCGAGGTTTCCCTTGCGAGGATAAAAATCGCGTTCCTTTGTCGGTACCGCTTTACTGTTCCAGGGGCAGACTTCCTGACAGATGTCGCAACCGAAGATTAGATTATCCATCTGTGGGCGGAGCTTGTGTGGGATGCTCCCTTTCAACTCAATAGTAAGGTAGGAAATGCACAGCCGAGAATCCAAAATATTGGGCGCTAAGATCGCATCTGTGGGGCACGCCTCAATGCAGCGGGTGCAGGTGCCACAACTTCCACGGAGCAATGGTACGTCCGTATCCAACTTGATGCTGACTAGAATGCCTCCGAGAAAAAACCAAGAGCCTGCCCGCCAGTGGATTACATTTGTGTTTTTAGCAATCCACCCGATTCCCGCACGTTCAGCGTACTCCCGCTCAAGGACCGGAGCGGTATCTACATAAACCCTAGTTTTAACCTTTTCTTCGGCAGCCTTTTGGATAAATGTCGCCAGCCGATCTAATTTCAAGCGGATAAGACGGTGATAATCCGTTCCCCACGCGTATCGAGAAATCTGTCCGCGCGATGAGTCTTCCGCAAGTGATTTAGGTGGGTCAAGCGTGTAGTAATTAATCGCGAGCGCGACGATTGATTGGGCTTCGGGAAGGATCTGGCGCGGATCTCGCTTCAATGACAGATGCTTTTCTAAATAATCCATCTCTCCTGCATGACCATCTTTCAACCACTGTTCGTAATGGTCAACCGTCTGGCTCGGTTCAACGGGGAGGATGCCAACCAATTCAAATCCAAGTTTTTGTGCCTGAACCTTAATCTGTTCTGTCAGATTCATCAAATCTTCGCAGTGGAGCACCCGTACTTTAGTGCGTAGAGGAAACTGCGTCTCTCTTTTTATGGTAATATGAGTGAAAACATAGTATAATGTCGGTTAGCTTTGGTAGGAGGTATCACGCCACCGCTCGGCGGTGCTCCCAACCCCTTTGCTACAGGACACAAAAGTTTGTTAGATAACATCTGACAGGCGTTGAGAAAGCCAAATCCCATGATTAAAACCTACCAATATCGGATATATCCGACCTTTAAGCAAACTAAAGTGCTGCTTACATGGCTTGAGGCCTTGCGAAACCTATACAATCAAGGATTGTCTTGGCGCAAAGAGGTTTACAACAAAACAGGCGAATCTGTCAGTTGGGTTACGCAGGCGAATACCTTACCCGAATTGCGTCAGACATCCAGCACTTTTGATATGCTGCACATTGACGTGTTGCAAGATACCCTACGCCGTCTGGATAAAGCCTACCAATCGTTCTTTCGGCGTGTCCGAGCAGGTGAAGCACCCGGCTTCCCACGCTTCAAAGGTGAAGGTCGGTATCGCTCAATGACCTTTAGCCACCTGTCTAAGAATATGAATCTCAACCTATAAGAGTACGAAGTGGGGAACGGACGAGGGAATCTCACGCCTACGATATCTCTGGTTGGCTTTGAAGCTTACTTTATGCCATGTAGACACAGTTTACGCCGTAGGGGTTGGGTGTTCCAACCCAATTGTGCGTTGTGCCTCACATTCGCGCGACCTCACATAAATGTCAACAGAGCCTAGCAAGCGGCTATCGGCGAAACAGCACTACCTACCGTAAAATGAGGGACGGACTCATGAAAAGCTCATTATTATCGTAGCAGCCATTTTTTCTGAAGTCAAAGAAAATTTTTAATAAAAAATAGTATACGCCCCAAAAATTCACTTGACACGGAATAATAGTTGTTATATAATACTGCGTTACGCCCGCTTCAGACAACAAAATTCAGAAATGCCCTTATCCCCTAATTTCAAGGTCAGGTGAAAGCATGCCCCAGTCCGTTAAAAAATATGACAAACCCGTCAAATATTATGGTAAACGCGAACGATTATCTTACGGAAAAATTCCAGAGATTCTGGATCTCCCGGATCTCATTGAGGTTCAAAAATCTTCCTACGAAGAATTTCTTCAACGACAAATTCTCCCGAATAGTCCTCTAATTGGTCGGGTAATAGCTACTCCTGTTGAACATCCAACCACCGGCGATGTCTTGCTTGAGACGAATACGGAATTGACAAAAGAGCAAATTGATGAATTGCTTAAAGCAGATATCAGTGACGTTGAAGTTTCCCACGAGCACAAGACAGAGCGGGTTAGTCTGCGTGAAGATAAAGGCCTGCAAGCTGTTTTGAATGAAATCTTTCCGATTCCCGACTTCAGCGAAACTAACGAACTCCGGTTTGTTAGCTATTCACTCGGGGTCCCTAAATACGACATTAACGAATGCCAATCCCGCGGATTCAGTTATGCCTTGCCCGTAAAGGTTCGTGTCCGATTGGTTCTCAGAGAAAAAGATGAGGACACCGGTGAAAATCTGCCTACTGAGGAAATAATAGAAAATGAAGTCTATATGGGTGAAATCCCCTTGATGACGGAAAACGGCACTTTCATTATCAATGGCTCTGAACGGGTGATTGTCAGCCAGTTACAACGATCGCCCGGCGCAACGTTTGGGGAAGATACCCATACTAGCGGGCAGATACTCAACACTGCAAGGATTATTCCGTACCGCGGTGCGTGGATTGAGTTTGAGTACGACATCAAGGACATGATTTACGTCCGCCTCGATCGACGCAAAAAAATGCTCGTAACCGTTCTGCTACGGGCACTGGGTTGGGAAACGGATGAAACCATACTCAAACTGTATGCTAAGACAGAACAGGTTAAGCTCGACAAGTCCCTAATTGATCGGGTAACAGCTGCTCCGATCAGATATCCTGCCACTGAAGAACTTTTGCTTGAAGCGAATACGGAATTGACGCAAGAACAAATTGATGAATTGCGTGAGGCAAAAGTCAAAAAAGTTGAGGTTTTAGATGCAGATGATGCAGAAGATATCCGTTTCCTGCGGAATACGCTCAAGCGCGATCTCCAATCAGATTACAATCTGCCGCTAATTTTTGAAGTGTCGTCAGACGAGGTCTCGTCGGACCTCGAAAGTGATTTGACGGATGGTGAGCTAGTATCGGATGCATGGCACCAACAGTTTAAGGATAATGGTGCTTCTCTATCCTCCTCCGCGACTGTGCAAGTGTTGACAGAGGGACGCTATCGTATATCCAACAAAAACAGCAGAGATAACTTTACCATTGAGAAAGCAGGGAATACTCTCAAAGTCCATCGCGGTACTATCCAAGACCTTGCTGTAGTTGAGATATTTCGTAAGATGCAACCGGGCGATCCGCCTACAATTGAGAGTGCACACAACCGATTTGAGAAGCTATTTTTCGATCCAGTGCGTTACGATCTCGCAGAGGTAGGACGGTACAAACTCAATGAAAAATTGGGTAATCTCTCCCTGTATCGGAACGGAGATGAAGAAGTAAATGAGGAGGTTCGAGTACTGCGCAAAGAGGACATCGCCGCTGTTCTCCAATACCTGATACAGGTACAGAACGGAGAAGGGGAGATGGATGATATCGATCACCTCGGTAATCGTCGAGTTCGAGCTGTCGGTGAGCTGTTGCAGAATCAGGTACGGATGGGAATGTTGCGAGTGACTCGCGCAACGCGAGAGCGATTGACGGTTCAAGACTTGGAGAATGTAACCCCCGCCGACCTGATTAATCCTAAACCGTTGACCGCTGCAATTAAAGACTTCTTCGGTTCAAGCCAACTGTCCCAATTTATGCAGCAAGCCAATCCCCTAGACGAATTAACCCATAAACGCCGTTTGAGTGCGCTGGGACCTGGTGGACTACATCGCGAACGTGCGACCTTTGAGGTGCGAGATGTTCATCGAACTCACTACGGCCGTGTCTGTCCAATTGAGACACCTGAAGGTCCATCTGTCGGGCTAATTGTTTCCTTAAGTACTTACGCACGGGTAAACGCCTACGGTTTTATGGAGACACCCTATCGCAAGGTCTCGAAAGGCAAAGCAACCGATCAGATTGATTACTTGGCTGCGGATAAGGAAGATACGTTCACCATCGCGCAAGCGCATGCTGTCCTTGATGAGAAAGGAACAATGGAAGGCGACATGATGGTGACACGACACAAGGACGATTTTCCGCGGAAGTCAGCGCCAGAAATTGACTATATCGATGTTTCCCCCAAGCAGATCGTTGGTGTTTCTGCTGCACTCATCCCCTTCCTTGAGCACAACGATGCGAACCGTGCCTTGATGGGGAGTAACATGCAGCGACAAGCTGTGCCGCTCATCCGCCCGGAGGCTCCACTGATTGGAACGGGCATGGAACATAAAGCCGCTCGTGATTCTGGAGCGGTTGTGCTAGCAAAACGGGATGGCGTTGTGGAAAGCGTGTCCGCCGCTGAAATCATTATTCGCACTGATGACGCCTTCAGGATTGCTGGCGGAGAACAGTCGTTCAGCGAAATGGGCTACGATGTATACCGCTTGACGACCTTCAAGCGATCGAACAGTGGCACCAGTCTCCACCAACGTCCATGTGTAGATGTCGGGGAAGAGATAAAAGCGAGTCAAGTGATCGCCGATGGAACCTCCACCGAAAATGGAGAACTTGCCCTTGGAAGCAATGTCCTAATCGCATTCATGTCTTGGGAAGGATATAATTATGAGGATGCCATCCTCCTCAGCGAATCGCTCATCACTGACGATATCTACACCTCCATCCATATTGAAGAGTTTGAAGTAGAAGCGCGTGATACAAAGATGGGACGTGAGGAAATTACGCGGGACATTCCAAACGTCTCTGAGGAAGCTTTGGCACAATTGGATGAAGAGGGAATTATTCGCATCGGCTCGGTTGTCCGTCCCGGGAGTATTCTGGTCGGCAAGGTAACACCGAAGGGCGAAAGCGACCTCGGACCCGAAGAAAAACTGCTGCGCGCCATCTTTGGTGAGAAGGTTGGCGAGGTACGGGACGCTTCTAAATATGTCAAACCCGGCACAGAAGGGGTCGTGGTTGATGTTAAGGTCTTCTCTCGGAAAGAACGAGAACCCGACCGTCAAACGAGACTGCGGGAGCTCGCCAAAGAAAAAGAAGTGGAGAAGGAATGGGAAGCGAAACGTGGATTGATTAACCAACGCAAGGACGCCGAAATTCGTAACGCGCTGCTCGGGAAAAAACTTGCTAGCAGTGTTTCTGATGGCACAAACCTCATTGCTAAGAAAGGAAGGATTGTCACGGAAAAGCTGCTTGATGCGGGGATTCCGTTGGAGGACTTCCATGTTGCGAATAAGACTGCAATGGAGCTCATCGAACGGATTCAACAGTTGGCGCAAGGACGTCTTAGAGATCTGGAGGAAGAAAGGGATGCGCAGATTGAGAAGATTCGCAAGGGAGATGAGTTGAAGCCAGGTGTTCTCAAACTGGTGAAAGTTTACGTGGCGACCCGTCGAAAGATCTCTGTCGGCGACAAAATGTCCGGCAGACACGGCAACAAAGGGGTTGTTTCAAAGATTCTCCCACAAGAGGATATGCCCTATCTGGAAGACGGGACGCCAATCCAAATCATCATGAATCCATTGGGAGTTCCCGGCCGTATGAATGCGGGACAGATTCTAGAGACACATTTGGGTAGGGCAGCTAGGGAGCTTGGCTTATACATTGCTACACCGGTATTCGATGGTGCAGAGGATCCGGAGATCCGTAAACTCTTAAAAGAAGCTGGCTTGCCAGAACACGGAAAAGCCAAGTTGTACGATGGGCGCTCCGGGGAACCCTTCGCCCAAGAAGTTACCGTCGGATATACTTACATTCTCAAACTCAATCACTTGGTGGATGATAAAATTCACGCTCGCAGCACGGGTCCCTATTCATTGGTGACTCAACAACCACTTGGTGGTAAAGCGCAGCAAGGTGGTCAACGCCTCGGTGAAATGGAAGTATGGGCTCTCGAAGCATACGGTGCTGCATATACCTTGCAAGAATTACTCACAATTAAGTCCGATGATGTCGTTGGAAGGAGCAAAATTTACGAAGCTATTGTCAAAGGAGAGAATGCTCCTGCGCCGGGCACTCCAGAATCGTTCAACGTCCTTGTGAAGGAATTACAAAGTCTTTGTTTGGATGTAGACCTAGAACAGACATCTGACGACCTAGATACTTTTGACCTAGCCCCTGAGGATTGGGAGTCGGAACATGAGATCTGATTCAACCAATCAGGGCCTTGCGTAAGGTATATCCAACCTACAAAAAAATTGCCCCATGCCTAAGAGATAACGTGAATCTTAATCTGATTTCGTTGCGCCGATAGCCCGATGTTGCCCTGATCAGATCGAGAGCTTTTCAACGTCATGGATTCGAAATTTGCTTGGTGAATCTTGGTAAATGGGGCTTACAGCTGCTCACACCAAAACGAAAAGACCACACTACCGAATCAATACTTAATTTTCAATTGCTGATTGGTTAATACTAAGGGAGAACAGCCATGTCAAATCACATCCAAGAACACACAACACAGTCGGGAAGTCTAAACAATTTTGATGCAATTTCAATCCGGATTGCTTCGCCAGAACACATTAAGGAATGGTCAAAACATACAGCGTGCCACCAGCGTACCAGTGGCTGTGCAACAAATAACTGTGCATGTGGCGAAGTACGAAAACCTGAAACGATTAACTATCGTACATTTCGTCCCGAACGAGATGGTCTGTTCTGTGAGGCAATTTTTGGGCCCCAAAAAGATTGGGAATGTGGCTGCGGTAAGTACAAGCGGATTAAGCATAAAGGAGTAATATGCGACCGATGTGGTGTTGAAGTTACCCAACAGAAGGTACGCCGCGAACGGATGGGATATATCGAATTAGCGGCACCCGTATCACACATCTGGTTTTTTAAAGGGCTGCCTTCCCGGATAGGGTTGTTTTTAGACCTCCCATTCCGTGAGATTGAGCGTGTCATCTATTTTGAGTCGTTCATTGTATTAGAGATTAATGACCCAGAATGTGGCTTAGAAGTAAAACAGCTCTTGACAGAGGAAGAGTACACGGAATACCAAGATAAGTTTCCCAATAGTTTCCGTGCAGGTATGGGGGCGGATGCCATTCGAGAATTGCTGGAACAGATTGATCTAGATCAGGAAATCGAAACCCTGCGTTCAGAACTTGAAGCGACCGCAAGTAAGCAAAAATCTCGAAAGCTGTCCAAGCGACTCAAATTGGTCATGGGCTTCAAAAAGTCCGGGAATCTACCGCATTGGATGATTCTTACGGTGATTCCGGTAATTCCGCCAGACCTGAGACCGTTGGTTGCTCTCGACGGCGGACGGTTTGCTACTAGCGATTTGAACGATCTGTATCGGCGCGTGATTAATCGGAACAACCGTCTGAAACGTCTGATGGAACTCCGGGCACCGGAAGTAATTATCCGCAATGAGAAACGAATGCTCCAAGAAGCGGTAGATGCACTGCTGGACAATGGTCGCCATGGTCGCATGGTACGTGGTCCGGGCAATCGTCCTCTCAAATCTCTCTCCGATATGCTCAAGGGGAAGCCGGGGCGTTTTCGTCAAAACCTGCTCGGCAAACGTGTAGACTATTCGGGACGAACCGTCATCGTGGTGGGACCGGAGCTCCAGTTGCACCAGTGTGGTTTGCCGAAGAAGATGGCATTGGAGCTGTTTAAACCGTTCATCATTCATAAGTTGCAAGCGAAGGGCTATGCCCATACCATCAAACGGGCGAAAAATATGGCGGAGCAGGTTTCGGAGGAGGTATGGGAGGTGTTGGAAGAGGTAATTGATGAGCATCCAGTGCTCCTGAACCGCGCGCCAACACTCCACCGACTCGGAATTCAAGCGTTCCAACCTGTACTTGTCGAGGGAAAAGCCATTCGCATCAATCCACTGGTGTGTGAGGCATTCAATGCCGATTTTGATGGCGACCAGATGGCAGTGCATGTGCCATTAAGCGTTGAGGCACAGGTTGAAGCGAAGCTACTGATGATGGCTACGCGAAACCTGCTCAAGCCTGCACACGGCGGCGCTATTGCAGTGCCGAACCGAGATGTCGCAATGGGGGTTAGCTTCCTTACGAAGGGTGTTCCTGAAGAGGAATGGGAGAAAGTGTGCAAAGTACCAACTCCCCGAACCTATCAGGATACGGAAGAGATTATTCTTGCACACGATTGCGGTGCACTCGGATTGCATGATCCCGTAAAGCTTTACTTTGAGGGAGCAGAGCAGCCAATTGTAACAACAGTAGGACGGGTGATCTTTAATCAGGCTATCCCTGATACACTACTCTTCACCGATCCCAAGACACAACAAACGCTGCCATTTGTCAACCAAGAAATGGGTTCCCGCGATCTTTCAGACTTAGTCTCTCGTGCCTTTGAGGAATTGGGTAATCGCCAAACTGTCGCGTTTATAGATGACTTGAAGCGGCTTGGCTTTCATTATGCAACGCTAGGTGGGATTTCTATTGCCATGCAGGACATGATCATCCCACACGAGAAGGAGGAGCTGATAAGAGAAGCGCGAAAGCAGGTAGAGCAGATTGAAGCCGATTACCAGAGAGGCGACATGGGCATGAGTGAGGGTGAACGATACAACAAGGTGATTGATGTCTGGCATCGGTTGATTGAAGAAATCGAAACTGCCTTGTTTGATGGACTGGAACAGGGACGTGATGATGAGGTTGAAGGATTCAATCCCGTTCATATCATGGTGGATTCAGGTGCGATTTCTCGAAGCAAGCGCGATTCAATTCGCCAACTGGCGGGTTTGCGTGGATTGATGGCAAAGCCCTCTGGAGAGATTATTGAGCAGCCGATTGAATCTTGCTTCCACGAAGGATTATCAGTGCTTGAATACTTCATCTCGACGCACGGTGCGCGGAAGGGACTTGCTGACACTGCTATTAAGACTGCGAGTAGTGGTTACCTGACGCGGAAGTTAGTTGATGTTGCACAAGATGTCATGATAACAACCGATGACTGCGGAACACTCGGAGGTATTACCAAGACGACAGGCGAAGAAGAGGAAAGTCCGTTTGCAGAACGGATCTTCGGACGGACAGCCGCAGATGACATCATTGACTTGAGCACAGGTGAAGTGCTGGTGCCAAAGGATGAGTTGATTACCCAACAAGCAGCAAAGCAAATCGAGGCAGTTGGTATTCCTGAAGTCCGTGTTCGGTCTGTGTTGACATGCGAAGCCCGGTACGGTGTTTGTGCAAAGTGTTACGGCACTGATTTAACAAGCAATCATATAGTAGATGTTGGTGAGGCGATTGGCATCATCGCAGCGCAATCGATTGGGGAGCCGGGGACGCAGTTGACAATGCGGACGTTCCACACAGGTGGCACCGTCAGTGGTGGTGGGTCCCAATCGAGGGTCGAAGCTCGGCATGATGGGACAGTTCAATATTACAATGTCAGATTTATTGAACGCCCTGTTGAAGCCAATTTGGCATCAGAAGATCAACAGCCCGATACAGAAACGGAAAGGGTTGTCCTTTCACGCAATGCTCAAATCCGGATTATTGATGACAATGGATATACGGTGGAGCGGCATACCGCTGATGTTGGCGCGCGATTATACGTCAATGATGGGCAAAAAGTGACTAAAGGTAATTCCCAGAATGGTGAACAAGCAACGTTGCTGCTTGAGTGGGATCCGTATCAAGTGCCGATTCTGACAGAATATGCCGGACACGTTGTGTTCAAGAACATTGATAAAGGCAAAACAGCGCGTGAGGAAAGAACCTCTGGTTCAGCGGAGTGGGTCATTATCGAACACAGAGGCGAGGATCAGCCACAGATTGAGATTCATGATGATGCCGGAGAAGTCCTAGTTAGCTATCAGATGCCGACAGGGGCATACCTTTCGGTTCCCGTTAAAGAACTGGAAGAAAATGAAACTGTCTTGGAACCAGCTAAAGAGCAGGTGGAACAAGGAGCTGTCTTGGCACGGCTGCCGCGCGAAAAAGGGCAGAGTCGAGACATTGTGACAGGGTTGCCACGGGTCACAGAGCTCTTTGAGGCGCGACGACCAAAGGACACCGCTGTCATCTCCAAGATTGAAGGACAGGTCGAGTTGGAAAGTGCTAGCCGCGGTGTACGCATTCTGCGTGTGGTAGACGGAGACTTTCAAGAAAGCCATCGCATTCCACAGGGCAAACACCTAATTGTGCAGGATAATGATAGAGTTGCTGCCGGAGAACGATTGACAGATGGACCAATCAACCCGCACGATATCCTTGAAGTGAAAGGGGAAGAGGCGGTCCAGAATTATTTGGTCAATGAAGTTCAAGATGTGTACAGAACACAAGGCGAGCGTATCAACGACAAGCACATCGAAGTCATCGTGCGACAGATGCTAAGTAAGGTAAAAATCGAGAATCCGGGCGATACAGAATTTCTCGAAGAAGAGGAAGTAGAACGTACGACCTTCAATCGAGCGAATCGCCGCGTTATTGAAAGCGGCGGACAGCCTGCAACGGCTGAATCGATTTTACAAGGAATCACGAAGGCGTCCCTGTCCACGGAAAGCTTCATCTCCGCCGCTTCGTTCCAGCAGACGACCAATGTGCTAACGAGGGCTTCGGTTATCGGCAAACGAGATCGACTTGTTGGTCTGAAGGAAAATGTCATTATGGGACATCTTATCCCTGCAGGAACAGGAGTGTCTAAGTTCCGGAAGATTCGCGCCTTCCCCACAGGGGAAGCACAACTCGAATCCGATGGGGATTCAGAGCAACCTGAGTTTACTGATCCTCTATCGCCTCAGGTTGATGAACCAGCAGCAGATTAAACTTGAACGGCGTTACGGCTTTGCGTAGTTCGTTTTTGCATGGAAGATGAAACGCTAAATGTTTCGTCTTCCTCTTGCAACGCACGTAAATACCTACTCGGTGGTTGAGAGAAAGGCCTCCAATACCTTCCATGAGTCGACGAGCAGGATGGTTCCTCGATAACGCTGTGAGGAATCAAACTGCGTTCCCTCTTGGAGACGTTGGATTGGGAGGCGAAACCGTTCAATCGTTTGCATCGCCGTGGGGTCCTGCCCAATCAGAACGCCTAAATCCGCGTCAAGGATAGCCAGAAAGTCTGAGATTGAATCCCCAATATACAGTGTCCGAGCGATTCCCCCGTCCCCGGTTTCATCGGGGCGCGGGGGATTTTTTTTTCGGGCCCTGAACTTTCTCAATTTATCCTGTGCCGAAACGATATGCAGGTGAATATGCCCGGTCGAGCGTCCTGCCGCATCATACTGCAAACTGTTGGTGATTATTCGATCGCATAGCCCCTCCGTTGCTCCTTGGATCAAAGCCTCCGACCAATTGGCTGATAAAATCTCAACCGCAACGCCATCCGCTCGCATAACGGACAACACCCGATTAGCCCCCGGTTTCTTGACGACGTTCCGTCCAACCGCTCTTAATCCCTGGCTTGTAAGTCCTTGCAGAAACCCTTTCGCTATCACTCGTTGTATAGAGACTGTTTCCAGTTCCTCAAAGGATTTTAGATAATCAACAAGTGAATGCCGATGGTCCTGCCACGCATCGCATACTCGGTGATACCGTGTCAAAAACCATTGTACCATCTCCTGCCAAGCTGCGAGAAACTCCTCTTTCTCATGCGCACGGTTGTCAGCCGCTGTATGCACAAGGGTGCTGATAGTATCTCGTTCCGATATCGTTTCATCAAAATCGGTGATAAGTTTATCGATTGGGTATTTTGGCATACAGTGTTGTTCGTGAATTGGGCTACTGTGGCTTAAATTGCACCACTAATTTCTCCGCCCATGCTTGGTTGGCGTCAATGGTCCGTCCGGCGTTATGGGGTGTGTGGACGACGTTATGTCGCCCCAGAAGCGGATCGTCTAACGGAAGCGGTTCGACATCCCAAACATCGGCAGCAAGGCTTAATTCGTCAGCAAGAACCCGCTTCCGTACTGCCTCCATATCGCAAATCCCTGCACGCGTTGCCAGAACTACTAAACAGCCTTTCGGTAGCGCGTTGATATGTTCTGCAGTAACGATGCCCCGCGTTGATTCTAACAGAGGCACCATCGGCGCGAAGATTTCAGCGTCTTTAACTAGTTCAGAAAGGTGCCATTCCTTCCGAGAACCTGCGCGATGAAAACAGGGTTCACTGGCATACGGATCCCAAACCGCTACATCCGCACCCAGCATGTGAACAAAACTGGCATAGCGACTGCTAATGTTTCCAGCACCGACGATACGCACCCGTTTTCCTGCAATTGTGCCGCTGGTAAAGTTCGGGTCATCGCCAAATTGGTGTCCACGCCCCCCGGGAGTACCCATGCCGTTGGGTGCTTCGTAATCCCAAGGCACTAAGCTGCTAAGAATCGCACGATGTAGTTGTGGGATACGACGCAATCCGCACAGCGTCAACGCAAGAGCGTATTCCGACACAGTTTGGCCCCAAAATCCCTCGGTCGGATGATTATAAAGCGTGATTCCTGCCTGCTGGATATGTTCCTGAATCGGTCCCTCTGATACGCTACTACCGTAGCTACCTTGGAAGGTCGCCTCCTCTAGCCCCGTAAGACGCTGCAGACACTCCAACGTCACGGGTACGCTGAGAGATGCAAGCCGTTTGATTTCAGCGGGGTTTGAGACAATCTCGCCGAGGTTTCGCTCCTCGCTGGGTTCGAGGCGTATGAATTCGACATCTCCTTGTGCCTGCCACAATGTGTGGAAGTGATCTGCTGCAAAGGGCCAAACGCCGTCAAAACGGGGATGGACAACAATTAAGCTGCTCATTAATTAATGCTCCTTTCTGATACCAATTTTTCATCAGTTTCTTCGTCGCTCTGATTAACTATACTATTTTGCGAGGAAGGTTAGTAATTTTGTCGTGACAAGAAGAAACAGATCTTTCGGTCTAGATCCGGTATGCACCACACGTTGGGAATTAAACGCCTGTAAGTAATTTAATATAAGTCCTAGCAACTTTCAAATCTTCCAACGCCTCTTCCGAAGTGCAAGGCGGATCTGTCTCTCCTTTGATAGCGGTTACGAAATTGACCGCCTGTTGCCGCATGGCGTGTACCGAAGGGAGTTGTGGTACGACGGTCTCCGGAGTAATGCCGTCGCCGGGATCCCGCAGTATCTCAACGCGACCGGGACGATTACTCGCTAATGGTGCTGGCAGTTTAATTTTCACATAACCCCGCTCAAAACACACGAGCGCGGATTCCTGCCAATCAATTGTCGTGTTGTAGGGGGACATTTCAATGGTGCAGGCGATGCCGTTTTCGCTCTGCCCTGCCAGTAGTACACCAGAAGGATCGGCATACGTGACTGCATAGGATTCTCCAAGCAGGTAGCGCATCAGATTGATCTGATGAATATAATAGTTAACGAAACCGTTATACTGGTTGCGGATTTCGTCATTCATGCCAGCAGCGGGCGGATCCCACTCCAGAGAAGGGGCAGGAGAATCATCACGGATTAGATCGTTAAAACCACCCGCCACCCAATCCCCGGAGGGCATTAGGATACGAACATACGTCATTTTTCCAAGTTCGCCCGATGTTTTGAGACGCTCAATTTCCGTCTTTGCGTACATTGTTGCTAAGTCGCTGCGCTTGTGATAGCCGACCATGTGCCACGTCCCGCTTGTTCTCATAGCGGCCACAATCTTTTCGCCAGCTTCGATAGAAGCTGCAAGCGGTTTTTCGGTAAAGACAGGGACCCCTGCCTTGAGAAGTTCAGGCACAAGTATCCCATATCGACCGAAAGGTTGGGCAGCCACAATACCATCCAACGCTTCGTTTTGCAGCATCCCGTCGTGTGTAGGATAGGTATTTGGGATACCGTAGCGGGTAGCGACTTTTCGACGCAGGGGCTCGCGTATCTCAGCAACCGCAACTACCTGACAAATATCCAGATTCGCATAGTTCTTCAGGTGGGCGCATTGCCCCATGTTACCGACGCCGACGAATCCAATCCTAACCTTCTGCTCCGGCATATTATGATTCCTTTCCAGAGCATATCTTATCAGATTTGCCAGACACGGTCAATCCCAAAGTGGGACCCTTCCGCCAACGATGTTGACAAACTTTCCCGGCACCCTTATAATGAACATCTACCTGACCAAATAGATACATGGAATTATCTAAAATTCGTTGGTCTATAATTTATAATAATCATAGGAGATCGATAATGCCAGTTTTCACAGCGGAGGTCTTGGCACAAACATGCCTGAGCGTTTTCCGCGCGATGGGCATCTCTGACGCAGAGTCTGAAGTCGTGACACGCTCCATGGTTGACGCCAATCTAGTCGGACATGATTCACACGGCATCATCCACTTGCCAAAATACGTTCACGAAATCGAGGAATCCCTGATTCAGCCGGGGGCGACAATCGAAGTTAAACGCGAATCCCCTTCGATGGCAGCACTCGATGGAAATTGGGGATTTGGACCTGTAATTGCGACACATGGGATGAAATTAGCAATTGAAAAGGCAAAAGCGACCGATGTCAGTACGATTACCATCTCCCGTTCTAATGAGACCGGTAGGTTGGGCGGATATGTACTGATTGCGGCAGCGAAGAATATGATCGGGATCTTGACGGTGAACGACCATGGCGGCGGTCAAAATGTCGCGCCTTATGGAGGAATAGAGGGACGGCTTTCAACCAATCCGCTAGCTTGTGCCATTCCTGTTGAAGGACGTGAGCCCATTGTGTTAGACATGTCTACCAGCGTTGTCGCAGCGGGCAAGGTGCGAGTGAGACGGCATCGGAAAGAGCCTGCCCCGGAGGGTTGGCTTATTGATGCTGCAGGACAGCCGACAACCAATGTCGAGGATTTTTATGCCTCTCCGCCCGGTGCGCTGCTTCCTTTTGGAGGGATCGCCGCGCAAAAAGGATTCGGACTCAGTATGGTTGTTGATATCCTCTCTGGAGCGTTGAGTGGGGCGGGGTGTACCAGCCGAGAAGGATCAAGGGTGGGCAACGGTGTGTTCATCACAGTTATTAACATTGCCAGTTTTGTGGACCTGCCAGATTTCAATGCAGAGGTCAATAGCTTCATTGACTACATCAAGTCTTCCAGACGTTTACCCGGTGTCGAGGCGATCCGCATTCCAGGTGAGCGCGGCAGAGATGAACAAGAAAAACGGAGGCGGGAGGGGATTTTCATCGAAGAAAGCACATGGGAACAGATTCAAGAGGTTATGCGGAAATATCAGCTTCCAATCCCTGATCCGTTGGCATAGACAGTTTCAAGCGCAGATCTGTTAGATTTCGTTTACGCTTTAGCCTCCGGGAAATCCTATAAGCATCAATCCATAACCGCTTCCTGATACCATTCCCAAAACTTGCACAACCCAGCTGCGAGAGAAGTTTGCGGATTATAGCCCAACAACCGACGCGCTTTGTCGATATCCGCGAAAGTAATTTTCGGCTCGCTGAGTGGGGCAGGCGGCGTGGATAATATCGCTTTGTGACTGACCAACCCTTCGATAATCTCTACGAAATCCGTCATGAGGATTGGTTCACCGCGTCCGAGGTTGATGAGTTCATAGCCTAGTGGCCTATCGATCGCAGCGGTTACACCTCCAAGGATGTCATCAATATAAGTCCAATCACGCTTCATTTGCCCCCCATCGAACAGGACAATTTCCCGTTGATTAACAATACCCTCTGTAACGATGAACGGCATCATATCAGGGCGTCCACGGGGACCGTAGACATTGAAAAGACGCAACGCCGTGAAATTCAGTCCGTGCAAATGGTGATAAGTATATCCCATCAACTCGACGGCTTTTTTGCTCGCAGGGTAGGGCGCGAGGGGATGATTACAGGGATCAGTCTCAACAAAAGGCAGCTGCTTTGTGTTTCCGTACACCGATGAGGTAGACGCAAAGACAAAGTTTTCGACACCAATCTCACGGGCAGCTTCTAGCAGGTTGATAGACCCGCCGATGTTGACATCGGTGTAGAGTTTGGCGCGTCCGATAGAGTAACGCACGGCGCCGTAGGCAGCTAAATGAACAACCGCCTCGGGTCTGTGTTCTGTGAAGATACGGTTGATGTTTTCCTCATCGCGGATGTCACCCTCGCACAAAATACAGCGGGAGTGATTGCGTAATTGATGGACGTTTTCCTGTTTACGCGCAGTGTCGTAATAATCGTTGAAGTTGTCTAAGGCTATCACCGTATCACCACGGTTCAGCAGCTTTTCACAAAGATGTGAACCGATGAAACCCGCAGCACCGGTGACGAGAATTTTCAAGATGAGCTTCCCTTTCTCTCAGTCCTTTCTTTGAGGCGGTGGTTGAAATGCAGACAAAACAACCTTTTTCCTTTTTTTATTTAGAAGTCTAGTTCTTAGAAGTCTAGTTCTTGGATGACGTTATCCTATCATACAATTGTTGGCTTGGACAAGGGAGATAAATTACAAAGCCGGTTTAGGATTGTATGTTTTATAGCTATTTTCTGGTTGTTTCAATCGGATGTTAAGTAGGAAAGATTTTGCTTTTTTTCGCTGAATGTGCTACTTTAAGATTTATCCATGCCAGTGTGGGGATCCGGGGAGGCAGCAACATAATGAACGAAAATCTTGATTGGGTAGACATATCCCGGACTTATGGAGCACAGTATACAAGGAGACCGTATGGGAACAGGGCAAGCTGCCATAAAACTTCTGCGTTATAGTCCGGGACTCTTTCTGCTCACAATACTGTTTCGGGGTGCAGATGACCTTGTCCCACTTATGACCGGGTGGGTCTTTAAAGAGTTCTTCGATGCCCTTACGGGCGATGCACAAGCGGGATTCACCGCATGGACGCTTGTAGCACTGTTTATCGCTGTTGAGATTAGCGACGTTATCGCTCTGTTTGGATCTGCAGTCGTTTGGCCCCGCTGGTGGTACGCAGTAGAATCGCTGCTTCGCAAAAACTTAATGACAGCCTTGCTTAACGTGCGAACGCCGCGTCGTATTTCAAGTGCGTCCGGCGAAATAACTAACAGTTTCCGCGATGATGTTGGAACGGTCGTTAGATACTTAGAGCGATACATTCATCTGTGGGGCAACCTCATCTTTGCAGTACTCGCCATCATCGTGATGGTGCGGATAAACGTGATAATTACACTCGTTACGGTCATTCCGTCTATCTTCGTGGTAATTATTATTGATGCAGCAAGGAAATATATCCATAAATATCGATCAGCACAACGGGTTGCCACAGCGCGGTCAACAAACTTCATCAACGAGATGTTCCAAGCGGTGTTGGCAATTAAGGTTGCAACGATGGAGTCAAATGTCATCTCGCACTTTCGCCGGCTTAACGATGCGCGACGAAAATCGACTCTGATAGATAACCTGCTTGAACAACTCCTGCGCTCGATTAATCAGAATCTCGGGAACATTGCAACAGGCGTGATTCTCATACTCGCTGCAGAGAAGCTGAAATCAGGCGAATTTACAGTCGGCGATATTGTCCTCTTCATGGCCTACGTGGGTGAAGTTGCTAGGAGCGGTTCGCTCTTAGGAACAACAATGACACACCATGCACGCGCACAAATTTCGTTCGGCCGAATGGAACGAATTAGTGATGGAACACCACCAAGCATACTCGCCCAACATAGTCCGGTTTACCTCCGGGGCAATCTGCCTACTGTTCCTGTCCCTGTCAAGACGAACGCCGATCAACTTCACGAACTAACGGTCAAAGGACTAACCTACCGTTACGAGGGATCTGAGAATGGGATTCACGGGATTGATCTACAGATCCCCGCCGGTTCATTTATCGTCATCACAGGACGAATTGGCGCTGGCAAATCGACGCTGTTGCGAACTCTCTTAGGGGTATTGCCAAGGGAGTCCGGAGAGATTTACTGGAATGACAAAGTGGTGGACGATCCCAAATCGTGCTTTGTGCCGCCCCGTTGCGCCTATACCCCACAAGTTCCACAACTTTTTAGTGAACCACTCAAAGACAATATACTCATGGGATTGCCAGATGACCCGGAGGCACTTAACAGAGCGATTCGATTGGGTGTAATGGAGGACGATCTCCCGACACTCGAAAACGGATTGGATACAATCGTGGGTCCACGGGGAGTCAAGCTATCGGGAGGACAGATACAACGCGCTGCTGCGACACGGATGTTTATCCGTCCTGCCGAGCTTTATGTCTTCGATGACCTATCTTCTGCGCTCGACGTAGAGACAGAACGGGTACTTTGGGATCGCGTCTTTGAAACACAACGTGCTACCTGTCTTGTTGTTTCCCATCGTCGTCCAGCGCTCCGTCGTGCGGATAAGATTATTGTCCTGAAGAACGGGCGAGTTGAAGGGGTAGGTACACTGGACACCCTCCTAGCATCCTGTGAGGAGATGCAACGGTTGTGGCGCGGGGAAGTAGACGCGTAATTCTCAATAGGGGTTCTCCGCTGTTGTTATAGGACACCAGCGGGCGGTCAACAGGTCGTCCCATAAAGCATCTTGTGCCTCGGGCGTTCCGATCTGCCGCAATACCGCAGCCGCATAGTAACGAACATACCGGTCCTCATCGCTTAACCTTCCCGCCAATGTTGGCACGATACCATCTGCCGATTGACCAATTTTTGCGAGTGCCATCATCGCGTTGAGTCGAACCAGCATCTCCGAGTCGCTTGAGACCTGCATCAACGCTGGAACAATATCTTCGGCAGGTGTCGCAATTATTCCTAACGCCTCCGCTGCATTACGGCGGACCCACGAACTCTCATCACGCAGCCCCTGAATCAATGGTGACACAGCCTCTTCCGCATGCGAACCTAGATTGCCCAGCGTATCCGCGGCTGCCGCACGGGTGGGCCAAGACACATCATCTAACGCTGAAATCAATGCCGGTATACTGGACTGTCCCACCTCCGTCAACGCTTGAGCAGAGTAGAGATCGGCTGGATTACCACCTTGTGGATTCGCCGCAGTTTTTGCAACGTTTGTTTCCGCCAAAGCCTCGGCTTCTTCTTGTAGCGCTTCCATTAGTGCTGGCACGACGGATTCACCCATGCCCCCTAGCGCATAAGCCGAAGTCAGACGAACACTCTCATCGGTATCTCGTAGTCCCGCTATCAGTTGTGACACAGAGCCATTTTCGTCGGGTGCGACGTGCGTTGAATCCCCACCATTGCTTTGAGCGAGCCATTTCCAAACATTCCTTGATAATGCCTCATGTTTGTCGTTATCTGCAGGTTGCCAGGGCGTATGTCCGTCACCCGATAGAGATTGAGATGGTTCCTGCATCCGTGTGAACTGAAACTTCAGCATGTAACGTCTTTTGTCGCTACGATTCGCTGTCGCTCGATGCCACGAATCGAAATTCACAATTGTCACCGTGCCCGCCTTTCCACAAAGGGCTTTTGCCCACTCAGTGCTTTGCGTCGGGTTCGTGTCCGAAACCGTGTTGTAATACTGCTTTCCGGGTAAGACCCCTGTCGGTCCCATGTCTTCGGTGACATCTTGCGGATAGTAGAAAGCCATCACCCATCGAAAGCGGTGGTGACGAACCTTCTGGTCAAATATATAATCGTCCTTATGCCAAGTTTGTCCGTCGCTCCCCGGCGAGTTAAGATGGCAGTAGCGATGGGGATGGATCAGGTAATCTGGACCTAACAGACTCGTCAACGCCCCACACACCTTCGGATGCTCGAAAACTCGCTGAATATCAGGAATCCGAGGCAGTAAGTTATTTCCCGGATTGCCTTCCTTCGCAAGTACTTCTTCGATCTGCTGGTAGATGTGTCCGTGAAAATCGGTCGGAAAATCAGCTTGAATTTGGATATGCCCGCTGACAATAAAATCCCGAATCTCTTCGTCGCTAAGAAGATAAGCTTTGTCCACCATTTCCTTTTTCCTTTCAATATGGGTTCGCCTACTTCCCTTGTGGAAGCTACTAAAGCTTCATGAGTTCAGATTCGCTTAGGTATGGTTGAATTTTTTCCACAAATTCAGCGACTGTCTCATCAACCGTTGTCGTGGAAGTGTCTAGCGTTATCTTGTTTTTAATCGACGAATTTTGGTGCGCATCCTCGAATTTTTGCAACACATCTGGGATGTCCTGTTCAGGCACAACGGGGTATTTATGGGGATTTTCTTTCATCCGCTTGGCAATAACTTCGGAAGATGCCTTCACTAGGATAAGCACGGTTTCGGGCGCAAACTTGAGGATACGCTGCTCGAGGTTTTGTGAAATCGTCTGCCGGTCACCCATCTCACCCGGCCCACCGTAGCCGTAGTACAACTGTCCGTATATTGTGTCTTCGATATGGATGCCGATTCCGAGAAAGTCCTCTCCCGACGAAGACTGGGCGGGTGTGTGATAGTAAAGGTTATGCCGCATTATAACTTCTGTCAGTCGCGGACTAAGTGCATCGAACTGAGCGATTTCCTCCTCAGTCAGCTCTGGTCCGTGGGGCTTAGTATCTGGCAGCTTGAAGTGATCATGGATGAGGGTAAATTCCTTACCCATCGTCTCTTTGGTCCATTCGTTGATTGCGTAGGCTAATGTGGTTGTGCCGCTGTATTCACAGCCGATTAGAATAAGTCTCATTTTTTCCTCCGTTACTTTTGGGTAGATGGAGAGTTGTTTCTAACAAACAATTGTTCTGTCAAAGAAAGTTTCCTTCACCGCAGAGATGCTGTTCCCTGTAGGCTGCACTGGCAGCGTTCAAAGTCTCAATCGCTTCGTCGGACAATACCATCTCTGTGCCAGCGAAATTGTCCTCGACATGTTCAGGAGTTTCAGCACCAGCTAGTACGCTCGTCACCTCTGGGTGGGTCAACACCCAAGCGACACAAACCGTTCCACGACTCACGCGCAGATCTTGAGCCACTTGGTCCAACACATCTATCAGCGTCGCCAAGGGTGTGTCCGGATCGATATTACGTCCTGGCACAAGATGTCCGGTGTCCAAAGGGCTAAAGGCGAGAAGTCCCAGCCCTGATTTCCGCAACACGGGAAACATCTCT
>JAGWBT010000009.1 GCA_021295755.1 Candidatus Poribacteria bacterium | reverse complement strand
GGTTCGCCTAGGTGTGCGGCTAAGTATTCCTGCCAAGTCTCTTCGTCGCTCACCTGGGCACCTTGGGTGAAACTGTTGCCATAGGTGTTGATGCGACGGGCCCGATCGGCGTACAGGGCTGCGCTGCGAGTTCCGTTTTTTTGAACGGTGTTAATGGTAACGCTGTTGTCGATTCCATCTTGGGGCAGATAGTTGCCGAGGATATATCCGACTTCCGGATCGAATTGACCCCACGAGAGTTTTTCCGGATCGAGGAAGTGATCGATCTCTTCTCTAGTAGGGGTTCTTGCCCGAACATGTTGCTCGAAAGTGGTCATGTTTGAAGTTCTCCTCACGCATTAAAGTGATTTTCTTATTTCTTTACCCTTCAAAAATCCTCGCGCGAAAGTCCCCGTCCTTTTAACCTATTCAGTTTTCAATTTCTTCCCAGTACGATAAAAAAGAACAGTGCGCCACCACTCGTCACTTCGTCGGAATAACCGGAAGCAGAATATGCGACGGATATTGACTCGAATGATAGACCGTTTGCTGTGCTGATCGCATCTCTGCATCAACCCCTAACGTGTTTCCGGTGTTCGGATTGCGATCAAAGCGCGGGAAGTTAGAGGAGGAGATTTCTACGCGGATGCAATGCCCCTTTTGGAAAACGTTTCCGGTGACCGCAACGTCAATTTCGTACTCATAAACTGTGTTCGGTTCAAGGAGCATCGGGTTAGTAAAGCTTTCGCGGTATCGGGCGCGAATAATCCCGTCGCACAGGTTCATCGCGTAACCCGTTGGTGAGACATCCACAAGTTTCGCCGTCCAGTCGGTGTCCAGCCCGTCGGTCGCAGCGTAGAGAACCACCTTAATTGGTCCCGTCACCTCCATGTCCTCTGCCATCGGTTCACTGGTATAGCAGAGCACATCGCCACGCATCTCAGCCGGACGTTGATCGTATGGTCCCCACGGGACGATGTGAGGTGAACAGCAGTTGTTACCGCCTATCGTTTGGACCGGATAGTGCGGGTCGTAAACGAAGTGATCCGTCGGCTCATGCGCTGGAACTTCGGTGGATAGTTCCCCATCACCGAGCACAGAGTTTGCTTTGCCATTTGAGTGGAGATACCATTTCTGCCACTGCGTCCGTGCAAGGGGCCACTCATGCTCATCGTGCCACTCGTTGATCCCCATGATAAACAGTCGCAATGGGGGTTCATCGACGATTCCGTTATCAATTCCCTTGAGCCAGTAATCGAACCAGCGAAGTTCCTCCCCGTCTAGGTCAGCCATCGAAGGTGCGCCGAAGTCGATATCGCCCGTCTGGGTGGAGGCACTCAGGGAGTGGGGCCACGGTCCAACGATGAGTTTGCTTTGCCGAGATTCCGGGGTGCGTCCGCCCTGACGCAAGCCGTTGAAATTGATAAAGGTATGTTGTGCGTAAAGGTCGTACCAGCCACCCATGTTGAACGCAGGGGCATCAATCTCGCCCCATTTTGTCTCAACGTTAGTTGCATCCCAATAGTCATCGTAGGCTGCGTGTTCAATCCAGTCCTTCCAGAACTGAAGTTTGCGCCCAGCGAGTTCGTCCATCTCGATAAGCGGCAGTTTTCGGAATGCCTCTGTCCAGTGGTGATATTCAATGCTCTGGGCAGTCCGTCCGTTGGTACGCATCCCCCACGTCATCAGCACATTGAGTTGGAATGCTCCACCGGGGTAGACCAATCCGGTATAAAAGTCATTACAGATGACGCGAGGCACCATACAGGTCAGAAACTCGCTGCGGTGGGGGGCGCTCTGCCACTGCACCAATCCCACATATGATCCGCCCGCCATACCGATTTTTCCGTTACACCACTCCTGCTGACCAATCCACTCCTGAGTGTCGTAGCCATCTGGACCGTGATTCGCAAAAGGATAATGCTCGCCATCTGAATCCCAGCGACCTCGTACATCCTGAATCACACAGGCATAGCCGTTGTTCGCCAGTTGACGCGCTTTTTCGATCATTGTGTCCATGTTGTTACTATAGGGCGTGCGCATCAACACCGTCGGAAACTTCCCCTGCGCTTTTGGAAGATAGATATCTGATGAGAGATTGACTCCATCGCGCATCGGTGTCTTTATGTTCAAACGCATTTCCACATCGTAATTCGACATTTGTTTCCTCCTGTTTTTTTATTCATAGAACTTACGCAGTTGAACGGTCAAAGTCCTGTAGTTCGGCGATTCATCGCCGCTAGACACCGTTGCCAACGCTCGATGAATCGGGCAACTACAATCTGGAGTGCGTAAGTCTATTGTTTTTCAACGAACCGCAGAGAACCAAAATGTTGTGGGCGATGATAATCGATCTTTTGGGTTGGTGACCATGCGGTGTATTCGTCCTCGGCTTCCGCTCGCCCGCGATCAATCCGATACAGGTTCATGCGCCAGACATCTCCCGCTTTCGGTGGGATATTTGGGGCGGTCAGTAAATCCTTGAATGGGACAGCAATCTCACATGACCAAGATGTATCCGGGGGACTGATAGCTCCTCTGTCAGCGGGGGAGCTCGTTTTTGCTATGCCATCGACGGAAACAGCGTGTTGTAATGTTTCGCTATCCCAATCGCGCAGCACGTGCATCTCCTGTCCATGCGATTTACCGTTGACGACGAAAGCATCAAACAACGTGTTGATGGGACTCACCTCAAGTTCAATGTATGTTCGGAGATCGCAGTCCGGATCAAGAAAAACTTCGACGACCTCCTCGTCATAGATATTCCCATCACGCTCGCGGATCGTTCCCCAGATATCTTGGTCATAACACAGAAAACCGACGTAGAGGTATTCGCTATTCCAGAGCAGCCGAGCCTCAGTTGGTTGGCGCGGTTTTTCGCCGGTATCCGTTGTCAGCAATTCAATGACATCGGCTGATTCCCACGCAGCATCTGTGAGCGTGCCATCAATTTTTATTTCATCATCAATCCGAACACAATCATATTGCGGCAATTCTATCATCGATTTCTCCTTCGTCAAATGATGTCCTGCGTTTTACGTTTCACGCATCACGAGATCAATCCCTAGACCGGGGCGATCGGAAAGTTCGATATATCCGGCAACTACCTGCTCCGGCGGGTTAAGGAGTTCCTCCCGCCATTCTACTTCACCCCATGCGTACTCTAGGATTGCAAAGTTCGGCACAGTTGCCATACACTGCACGCTTGCTGCGGTTGCAACCGGACCGCTTGGGTTATGCGGGGTCATCATCACGTCCGCTGCTTCTGCCATCGCCGCAATCTTTTTCAATTCCAAGATACCGCCAACATGCTTCACGTCTGGCAGGATATAATCAGCAGCACGCTTTTCCAGCAGCCTTTGAAACGCGGCTTTGGTTCGTAACTGCTCTCCGGTTGCGATTGGCATTGAGGTGGACTGGCTGACGTGGGAAAGGGCATCCAGATTTGTCATAGGAATCGGATCTTCAAGCCAGAAAAGATGCAGGTCATCAAGGGCTTTTGCTGCCTGGACAATCAAACCCGGATTGAAACGGCTATGACAATCGACCATCAAATCAATGTCAGGTCCGATGGTTTCGCGGATACGGCGGATACGTTCAATCCCTGTCCGTATCGCAGGTGTCAGAGTGCCATGTGATATGTCTCGCGTGGAAACATCGTCAAAGGGAGCGCACTTAACTGCTGTAAACCCTTCTTCAACCGCTTTTTGGGCGTTTTGTGCGAAGCCTTCGGGGGTTCGGTTCACAGTTGCACGGTTGATGTTGGCATAGAGACGAATCTCCCCCCGACATCTGCCACCCAAGAGTTGATAAATGGGCGCGTTCAACGCCTTGCCGACGAGATCCCAGAGCGCGTGTTCAACTCCGCTGACTGCTGTATGATAGGCTCGTCCTTCGAGCTCATGATAAAGCCGGCGATGGAAGTCCTCAATTTGGAAGATATTCTGACCGATGAGAGCGGAGTTAAGCCCTTCGATAATTTGCACCACACGTCCATCGTGACCGTGGGAGGCCTCGCCGATGCCCGTCGAACCATCTTCAGCATGGATTTTGACAAAGACCCAATCGCCACGATGGTTGACATCCACAGTATGGGTTTCGATTGCTTTAATTTTCATGTCAGCCTCATTCAGTAGAACAGGTTTCAGATTCACAGTCCAATTTGCTCAAACGTGACCGATTCTTCGCGATAATCAGGTATGCCCCCTTCAGCAGCGTCCGAATGATGGGCACAAGGTAGAGCCATGTGATATAGCGATACCTACCAAGCCGCTTATAAATCTGGTAGATGGTGTCCGCTCCGCAATAGACCTTCCCGCTTGCGTCAACGAACCGCATCCCTTCCTTGGATTCGATGGCTTCAAGTTGTGGGTATTGTGCGTAGAGATCGGGGGCTTGTCTGGGGGTATAGGCAAATTGATTCGCTTGATCCTTGTTCTGAATTCGACGGATACCGCTCAAGCAGAAATTGCACTCTCCATCGTAGATGATAACGGGTTTGTTTGGTTTTGTTGCGTTGTCTGTTTTCATGAGTTAGATTCTCCTTTTGAGATGGCGATTTTTATGCGGGAAACCACCCTTGCAGAACTTCGCGGAAGTAACGGAAAGAACTGTCTTGGCACCTTCTCAAGCTTACTTTGCGGGCTAATTGTCCATACAGCGCGCGGGAGTACTTTGTTTCGGTGCGATGTAGGACTTCCTTCAAAAGCTCTTTTGGGCGAGAAGGTTTAGTTTGTCCCGCTTGCCAGTAACCTTTTTGATTTCCCAAAACTTTTATTTTCTCCCTATCCATTCCGACTATTCCGGACACGTGAGACGACGTACTCCATACCCAGCTTTCGAGTTCTGGATCAATCGCAATAACAGCACTTTGACCCTTCCAGCCGTTGATGTTCAAATCGTCTTGAATTTTTTTCTCGATCTTCTCTGCATTTGCGGGACCTCCCTCCCATTTCACATCAATTAGCACTAAGGCATGCTCATACTGTTGAGCAAAGATGGATAGAAAACTTCCAGCTTCCTTGAATACTCCCGGATCGTTTCGAAGAGAGTAAATGTCAAAATCAGCATTGCTAACAAGCTGGCGAATGCCTAAAGCTTTCCATCGTTCAATCAGCAACGTCGTAACGGTTTGCTCTTGATGGCTATCTGCAACTAAGACGACTAGATCTTTCCGTTCCTGCTCTGTCTTTCTCATCCCAAAACTCCTGCCGCATATAACGTTTCCAAATCGACCTGTCCTCGCCAATCTTTTAACTTTGGATGCTCACTGCCACTCACAATTGAAGTCGCACCGGAGGGGTGTTTGGCGAAACAGAGAATTTGTTCCCGCTCAGTGAGTCCAACAATCAATGGGGAATGCGTTGCCAGCAAGACCTGACCGTCATACACCGATGAAAGTGATTCAAAAATCGCCTCAATAGCGCGGGGATGTATCCCGTTCTCCACTTCCTCAATTAGGTATATCTCCTGATTGTTCGGTAAATACGCCAGCAGGGTGAGAGCGAACAGACGTAGCGTACCATCAGACAGCAGCCATGAGGGGATAGGGTGTTCTAAGTTTGAGTAATGCACATTGAGATACAGATGGCGATCCTCTTCGCGTTCAACGAAATCAATCGTTTGCAGGTCGGGCAATACGGTGCGAAGATGTTCCAACCAGTCTTTGAAATCCTTCTCACGATTGTTACGAAGATCTCTAACAACAAGTGGAAGATTTGAGCCATCCGTGCGAAATGCGCGCTGGACGGAAGGGCTCGAAGGACGACGCATAACAGCACTGTTAAGTGCCAACACATGGATGCCTTCCATAAGTAGATTCTGTACCCACAAGGCAACAGGAAAATGCTTTTCATCTTGAGGTAAATTAGCTAGTGCAGATTTGCGGAAACCAACTCGTAGGGCACTACTCGTGCTCGATATTCTGGTTTCCGAATTGAAAGTATGGTGGCCACTCTCTGACTTACTGATGACCTTATACCATCCTTTTCCGGCACGCTCTGTCAACACACTTGCTGGTGGGACAGATTCATTAGGAAAAAGTGAGGCGTAAAGAGTAGCACGCGACACCGGCTCTGGACAAAGCCACAGTGTCTCGTTGACGATTGTTAATTCACCGCTCTCCGAATCTTTTCCAATTGCAAGTTCATATCGCGCAGTTTGATAACGATTGTTCTCTGTAGATTTGCGTAATTCGTCGGGAATCTCCAACTCAATTGCCAACTCAAACCGGTCTGCTATCTGATTGAAGATAAGTTCATCTACACGCCTCGCTCTGCCGACTGATTCAATGAGATCTTCACGCGCAAGGATGGCATCATCAAGCCCCCGTGTGAGGAGATCTCGCACCAGGCCTAAAACATCAAGAAAAGTACTTTTCCCGGATGCGTTCGGACCTACAAGCACATGAAAATCTTGTAATGGTTGACTGACATAGCGCAGGCAACGGTAGTTCAAGACTTCAACGCGTCGAATCATCTTTGTTCGTCTCCTTGTTTCATGGTCTACATCTCCTCAAGCGTTTCGATCCCCAGCAGGGCTAGGGCTTTTTTAATAACAGCTGCTGAGGCGTTTATCAGTGCCAATCGCGCTTTGATCAACAGCGGACTTTCGGCAGAAAGTACGGGGTGCTTGTGGTAGAATTGATTAACATTTTGCGCGACGATGAACAGATGATTACAGACACGAGCGGGGGAGAGATCACGAGCGGCTTCTTCCACAACTTCAGGGAACTGGATCAGCGCACGGATCAGCTGCAATTCTTCTTCGTTTCCGAGCAGTGAAAAATCTGGTTCAACTGTGGTAAGATCTTGGGTTTGTGCCCTTCGCAGGATACTAGCACAACGCGCGTAAGCATACTGGCAGTAGGGCCCGGTAAAGCCATCAAAGGATATAGACTCTTTTGGATCAAAGTTGATGGTGAGTTCAGGGCGGACACGCAGCAGATAGAATTTAATTGCTGCCATCCCGATGGCGAAAGCGCGTTTTTGAACCTCCTCGTCCGACAACTCACCCTCCGAGTCGCGCTGCCGAATTTCATCTGCGGCAAGCTGGAACATCTCCTCAATGAGATCATCGGCATCAATCACTGTTCCCTCACGCGATTTCATTCTTCCTTCTGGCAGATTCACCATGCCGTACGATAGATGATAACATTCAGGTGCCCATTCAAAACCGAGCATATCAAGCAGTTTGAATAGGCACTGGAAATGGTAGTTTTGCTCTGAGCCGACGACATAGATGGAACTATCGAGTTGATGCTCGTCAAACTTCATCTTTGCAGTTCCCAGGTCCTGTGTGATGTATACACTGGTGCCGTCGCTACGGAGCAGCGTCTCCACCTTCTGACTTCCATCCCTTTGTGTGCCGAATTCATCGACAGGCAATTGGGCAATCACGGCACCGTCTTCAGCCACGCCGAAGGCACCTTTCTCCAAACCGGTTTGGATGAGGTCTTTGCCAAGATTGTAAGTTTGGGACTCGTAGTAGAAAGCGTCAAATTCCAGACCGAGTTTTTGGTAGGTTTCGGCGAACCCATCGTAAACCCACCCGTTCATCATCTCCCAGAGTTTGAGTGTTTCCGAATCACCGGATTCCCATTTCCGAAGCATTGTCTGCGTCTCTTGTTCCAGATCTGGATGCTTATCTTCCTCCTGTGCGTAGCGGACATACCAATTTCCAACAAAGTGATCGCCCTTTGTGCTGATCTTCTCTGGAGTTCCACCATTTCCCCACTTCTGCCAAGCAAGCATCGATTTGCAAATGTGAACACCACGGTCATTTACAAGGTTTGCCTTAATCACTGTATACCCTGTCGCTTCAAGTAGGTTTGACACCCCCATTCCGAGGACACCGTTGCGAATGTGTCCTAAGTGTAAGGGTTTGTTGGTGTTGGGAGAGAGGTATTCGACCATCACCCGTTGTCCCTGACCTATATCAGTATTTCCAAGGCGCTCCCCCTGTCGCACAATTTCATCACATACACCGCCAAATAGGACGTGATTGTAAATTTTAACGTTCAAATAGGGACCAACTGCCTTCACCCATTGGATCGATTCACTTGGTTCTATTTCGGCTGCAATCGCTTGAGCAATCCGGGCTGGGTTTTGCCGAAACTGTTTTGCCAACGGAAAACACTCCACCGTAAAGTCTCCCAATTCGACCTGCGGTGGATACCCCAATTTGAGTGCTTCCGGTTTTTGTCCAAATCGGTTTTGACAGGCAGCCCCTACTGCGGTTAAAATTTCAGTTTTGATACTGTTGATCAACATCCTTCCCTCCTATTTTTCTTCGCTAGATTCGGAAGGGAACAAGCTTTCATCATCGAATTCGTAATCGTCAAGTTCGTCATATGCTTCTGCATCTTCCTCATATTCATCAATAGCTTCCACATCAGGAACTTCAATCTGTGGAGCGTCAGCCCAAAGACGTTCGAGGTTATAGTATTCTCGTTTCTCTTCGAGAAAAATATGTACCACAAAATCAACATAGTCTAGCAAAACCCAATCTGCATCACGTCCCCCTTCTCGATGCCAAGGACGTTCATTCCAGTTGTCTTCTAGTTCATCTCGCACAGCTTCGGATATACCTTCGACCTGCGTATCCGAGACGCCACTACAGATGACAAAAAAGGTTGTAAACGAGGGTAACTGTCTTAAATCAAGGATAACCGCATTACGAGCCCGTCGGCTCAAGGCGGTAGCAGCAGCGGCTTGTACCATTTCCAGTGTGTTTTCTTGCATGTTATTCCTCCTTGAAGAAGTGCCTAGAGTTAGAACTATGAATTGCACGAATAGCTGGATACCACGAATAACGCTAGTTCACTGTTTGTGCGTTAGTTCGCTGATTTCCCGGAGGGCGCTGTTATAGGCATCTATTGTATGTGGGTGAATGACGACACCTTTGGCGAGGAGGTGTTCAATTTTGTAACGACTGACTTCAAAAACGGCTTTGTTCAGATCTTGATAGGCAAGCTCACGCACAGCATGTGCTTCCGCGTGGTTGCGCTTAGGTTCGGCAAAGTCCGCGACATACAGGATTTTATCAATAAGTGTCATCTTACCGGATCCGGTTGTATGGATTCGGATGGCATTGAGGATTTCAGAGTTATCAACGTCGAAGTGCGAAACAGCGAACTCTACCCCGATGAGCGCGTGCAAGAGCGACGGGTTGTGGCGCTCGACTTCATCAAGTTGAATCTTGTGACTTGCCGCCGCTTCATACTGCTCTGAAGTCCGCATCCACTTCGCACAATCGTGTAGAAGGACAGCAAGATTTACTTTCCGCGGATCCGCTCCATATCTCTCAGCCAAATCGAGTGCCAACTCTCGAACAGATAGGACGTGTGTATACCGCTCTGGCGTTAGTTTGGATTTGAGATATTTTTCAATCTCAACGGCTTTCGGTTCTGCAAGCAGCGCTGCTCTTTCGATGTCGTCGTTATTCTTCTTCATTTGTAATTTCGTCCACTTCTCCCGCCTCAAGCAGAAACTGTGCAAGTGCTTCTTTTTCTTCATCTGCCATCAGGTCGGCATTCGGCAGTGGCGCACTGATCCGATAATCCTCGCTGAACCACTTACCGAGATCTATTGCCTTACAACGCGCACTACAGAAGGGAAAGTTTGGCGGTAGTTTCCCACCGGGTTTGTAATTAAATTCGGAAACTGTTCCACAGACACTACATTTGTGTTTCAACGTGAGATCACCTACCTTGTGCTTGAAGAAGCGAACTATGCGCTCACCTCTTCAAAAAACGAGTTTTTTAACGATAGTTTTTATAGGAACAAAGAATATGGTTCTTCGGTTTACCTATATAGCTGATGACGTTCAATATACTCCCAGACGGGCACCGGGACGAGGTATCGAATGGAACATCCGGATCGGATACGTTCACGAATCTGGGTTGCGGAGATATCAATTCCCGTTATTGAAAAGTATTGGACACGGTCTCGAAGATCTGATGGAACTTTGTCCAAGCAATAATTGGGACGTGTAGTTGCGATAAAGCGACAGATGTTGAGAATCTCATCATAATCCTTCCAGATTTTGAAGTCGATGAGTGAATCGGCACCGATGATAAACGCGAGATCGCATTCTCCTCCGTAGAAGGTTTGTAACTCTTTGATGGTCTGAATAGCAAAAGACGGACCGACGCGATCTAACTCAATCCGTGACACCTCGAAATTAGCGTTATCCAAGGTTGCGAGGAGGGTCATTTGATAACGATGTTCCGGATCGATGATGTCCCGCGAATCTTTATGGGGTGGACGGGCGGCCGGGATAAAGAGGATCTTATCATAGCCCAAGCCATCACGCACCTCCTCCGCGCTCAGCAGATGGGCATAGTGGATAGGGTTGAAGGTGCCACCCATAATGGCAATTTTCATTGTTATCCTCTACTGTTATCAACGGCGATGATTCAGATATAGTTACCTTCCACGCTCTGATGCACTCTGAGTATAAAATACATCTTAATAGACTTTTTTGAACCCCTTTACCGGCTTTAGCAGGTATTCCTTTTCGCCTTCCGAAAAGAGACCTGTACCCCAGAGGATCAGAGGATACCCCAAAAAGAACAAGAGTTTCAGTGCCACATCAGTTCCGATAGTCCCATTATTGGCAACCAACAAAGACAGTCCGTAAAGTCCAAATCCGATTAGGGTAATATGTAAAAGTCTTCCAACCTCAAAGTGAAGATCATAGAATTTTGCTGAATAGTATGCTTTCAGACAATTCCACACAATGTAGGATAGCATGGTGGCGAACGCAGCCCCTAACATACTCCATTGGGGGACAAAGAGAACGTTTAATCCAATATTTACCAACGCTGCTACCAAAACGATTCCCGACACATGGAACGATTTTTTCATCAGTCCCATACCCCAACCGACGAAATTACCAAGCCCATGCTGCACGTAGGAGTAGGTGATGATTGGAACGATGATCCAAGCTGCCCGGAACGCCTCTTTCCGGGCAAAAAGCATCAAAATCTCTCGACTGAAAAGTGAAATCAGAAGACACGCAGCACACCCCACCAGATAGAAATAGGTGGCACCCACCCTTAGAAAATGTCTTATGGCTTCGGGATCCTCTTCCTGTTTGAGAACAATGGGTTGAAGAGCCTGTTTCAACGGAGTTACCAAAGCAGTCTGAAGGATTCCAGCAATTTGATATCCGAAAGCGTAGAGCCCCACCATGCTAACAGAGTTAAAAATCCTTAACACATATCGATCGCCAGATTGGATGAGCAGATTTGAATATTCCGATAACAACAGCGGATAAGCGTATTTCAGCGGTGGAATAAGTACTGAACGAGATAGCTTAAAGGTCGATTTTTTGATAAAAATGGGGAGTACTATGATTACCGTGACTATCAGACCGAGCAAGTTTCCGACGATAAGTGACAGGACTCCCCTCTTCAAAACAGCGAGCAGATACAGTGTCAAACCCGCAGAGAGCAACAGGCTTGATATAGATGTAAAAACAAAGTACTTCGCCTTCTCCAACATACGAAGCAAGCACAGAAATAGAGACGAAAGCGGTTGTAAAAACAGTATCAACGCATATATCTTGAGGAGGTGAGCGAGATTTCTATCTTGTAGAAGTATCCCAGCGAGGTATTCGCTGATTTTCCAAAATACAACCGTACAACAGGTAATTATCAACAACGCCCATAAAAATAGATTGAAAAGTAAGATACCACTTTTTTCTTGATATTCCGGTGCATAGTAAAACCGAGTAAAGGCACTATTTATGGGTGATGACACGAACCGAGTCAGCAGGCTAATCGTAATAGACATCAACCCAATAATGCCAAAATCGTGGGGAGACAAGAACGAGGTATAGATTGGGAAAAGTAAAACGAATAACGCACCTTGAGATATGCTGCCGATGCTATAGATACTTCCCAGTTGTATCGTTCTTTTTATATGATCTATTATCATACATTGTAGACCGCATAACCCTCATTGTCATACAGCAGCTTCAGCGAGCTCAAAGGGTATTCGATTCCCCGTTTCGCCGCCAGTTCTACCTCTCGTTTCTGAGCTACCAGTGTATTAACCCCGTAGTGGATACGAAAATGGTCAAAGTCTGGCTTAATCAAGTAGAGATATAGGTGATCTTCACCCATATACTTCATCCCTCGTCCCGGTTCCGACATCGAAGGGTAGTAAAAACGAGAATCGGTTTCCTCCATGCCCCCAGCCAAAGTATAACTGAGTTTTGTCGGGATAGTAATTATATTCTGTTCGCTTCTCCCATTCAAGAATTCGATAACATCATCAAGATCTGTTTCTCTGGAGGGCCAAAGGTTGTTTCTAATTCTAATCGAACTTAGATACAGGGAATTCACCAAAACGAACCCGATGTGAATCAGGGTGATTATATAGATTATTTCGTATGGCTGCTTCAATACAATGCAACATCTGACAAAAATCAGATGGAGAAAGGCTAACGAATATTCAAGATATCTTTCTGCCTCGCCTAGGAATAGGGCGAACTTGATAGATGTAATAGCAAAGGCGATGAAACTTGCGAGGGTAAGTCCAGCTAAATACCAAATGACGTTATCAGAAAAGAGCGCCGTGAAAGTATCCGGTGAAGAGAGCCACCAGTATAGGAGAAATGGGATAATTGGTATCGAATAAAGGACAATAACCGGTGTCGCCTTGGTAAAAATTATTCTGCCAAACTCCCTCGGCCGAGAGAACAGGTAAACCGGTAGTGCGACAAGATCTCTTAAACTATTCCTTTCTGCTATCGGCGTTGTACCTTCCTTTATAGCGGTGAAATACCACTTGTAATGTGCCCATTTACGTGATAGTAACTGCCTGACACCGAGTTGTGGAATGAGGATACACAGCCCAAAGGTCCCCAACAACGGTAGTAACGGAACAAAATCTCGGTAAAAACAGGACAGTACAATCGAATTCACCACCAACACTTGCATCCCGAACTGAGAAGAGAGCACGGTCAGCGCTCCTAAGACAAGACAAGGCAGGTAGAAGTAGGGAATTCCAAACAGATAACCGACACCAAAACAGGTGAAATAGAGCAGAATTAAGAGATTTCCTAGTGTTCTTCCTCCTATCGCTTGCAATCGAGCGGTTACTGGATGCAGCTTTGGACTCGTTGCATAGAGAAGGGTCACCGCACCTGCAGCGGAGATAAATTGTCCAGAAGATAGCTGCCAAACACGCTCAAACAGAACGTGGCTTAAAAAATAGACTAACACGATACTCGCTAAGTCGAAGACGAGGTTCGTTAACCTGCCAACTAGCACCCAGTGTTTTGGATTAATCTGCGCGATAATGGCGTGTGGTAGTGGGGGATAGCCTCTGATTCCGGGTACGAGCGAATCTTTCACGTGGTGTCTGCCGATACCCTTCAGGCCTCCTAGGTCGCGCCGCAGCTTCGTGAGCCAAAGATGTGCGTCAAGGTCGCTGCCTGTGTGCAGCAGAAAAATCAGACGTGTCATGAGACCCAAGAAACAGATGCCTACCACCTCAACGTAGAGCATTTATGCGGCTTTCCTTTCTTGCCAAGCGACCGGAATTTATGGGAACTTAGGCTTCTTAGTATACCACACATCGCATCATATCGCCTGCAATCCGATCAAATGCGTTTCGTTGCCCTTGGGTCCAATCAGTCCAACGCGGAAACTTATCAGATAAGCCTGCCCGTTCTTGCAATGAGTTAATACGTGCGTTTATCATCTCTCCTATCTGATCGGCGTTAAATCCGTCTAAACCTAAAAAGTCGAAAATGTGCCTCATCTTGAACCGGTCCAGCGACTTCATATCTACCTGTAACCAGCGTTGATTATCTAGTTGCGAGAAGGACTCCAACGCTTTCTGGTTAAAGTTTGCCCAGTACCAAGCGCACTTTTCAAAACGTGAGAGTTGTTGCCACCCCTCAAAATACGGATCGCCGGGATTGGGGCGTGGGCGACTATAATCCCACCAGTCCTGTTCAGGTGAATCGACAGGCGAATTTGGATCGTCCTCTTTCATGGCAAAAATGCCGCTATGCGAGAACTTCTGATTATAGAAATCGTGCCAGTCCATTAACGAGCGTACAACCTCCCGTCCGTCGCGCACCGGAAAGAGGAATTTGCAATCCCATAGTTCAGCGATATATGGAATAAATGGTAGATAGTTTGGATTTTTGTCTCCGTACTTTAGGCCGCTAGACAACGTCTTTTGAATTGGTACTGACTTTGCTTCCTGAATGATCTGCTTCGGATCTCTTAATATGCCCCGATATAAATTCCGTGCCTCAATGCACAAGTTCGGCTTCTGCTCCACGAAGACGGTTGCGTTCTGGGAGGTATTTAGTATTTTTACCAGTGCCGTTGTTCCACTTCGTGCGCAACCAATGATGAAAAAAATGTCAGCCATAGCCATTTTAGTACATTAGTTCATTAATGAGCCAGTGAACTAACAAAACGGTTCATGCTTTTCACTGGTTCATTAACTCCCTGTCTCACCCACTCACCTACTCACTTCCTCGTTTTATTAGGGCTTACGAGCAATTACTTCAAACACATTGACGAGTCCCATATATGTTGCATTGTAATTTGATGCCGGTTGGCTGATTTGTCCATCACCAATTGCCAAAGTTCCTTCAGCTCCTAGCGCAACAACCTCAAATCCAGATTTGTTCAAGGCACGCTTAGTGCCACTAGGGGTCATTATACGGGCACCGGTGCTCCGCGAAAATCCGCTTCGTTTGCGGATTAGCGTATTCCAGAAAGTCTGAATGCCGTACCATCTGGGGCGGAAATCCATCGACGGATTCGGTCCCTCGATAATATTATAGAGATACCAGCCGGGGCCATTGGTACAGATGTATAGGGTTCCACCTTTTTTTAGACTGCGAAAGAAGTTTCTAAAGACCTTATGGTAATCCGTTAGATACACAACGCTATAACAAAAAACCGCATCGAATGTCTCTTCAAAATTGGGCATATCTTCCAAGCTGGCTCGATGAAATTCTACATTTTTGACATCATTTATCGAGGCGAGTTGAATGCTAACAGATAAGCGTTCTGAATCAACGTCCACACCAATAGCCCGTTTTGAGGTCTGTGCTATTGCAAATGTCCATTGTCCGAATCCGCAACCTGCATCTAGAATGCTTTCCACCCCAATGAAACCGATACGAGCCAAGTGTTTCTTATATTTGTCCAATCCGTCGGAATAAACCCGCTGCAAAAATCCGGCATCATTTGCGCTTAAACGTTGCAGTAGCCGATCTGGAATCTCTATGTTGTCTGTTCCAGACATTGGAAGTTGAACCTCTAAGATGTTTGCGTATATTTGTGTGAGGGACCAAATCCCATGGCGAACGGTAGGTCGTGCAAGACCTTTTTTTCTGCTTTAATCGGGTTGAAACCTGCAAGGCGCGTCCGTGCCATTGCCTCACCAACCTTCAATCCGGCGGTATGCAAGGCAATAACCGGCTTAGGACCTAAGTAATCGGTTGTAACGCTCATGTAACCGGGTGCTGCTGATTTTTGCGGAAGGCACGGAATGGCGGCGTTATCGATTTCTTCGCGATTTATATTTCCTGCGATGTGGACAATCGACACATGTGGGCTCAACGCTAACAGTTCATCAACAGCTATTTGTCCCTCACTGCCAATTAAGCAAGCTGGGCTGTGGTGTTCTACCAAAATAACGATATCAGCATTGCAAAGCGCAGATTTAGCAGATTCGGTGTCCAAGGAATCGCCTGCAGAAAGGTTAATATATTTTAGTTTCGCCTCCAGCTTATCGAATGTCTCGACGCAGCTTTCACCAAAGAGACCGCTTCCGACAACCACAACTTTCGATCTGTAAATTTCAATCTCTAATTCAAACGTCAGTTTAACTGCCAAATATCCTACATAGTTGAAAAGGTCTAGCCCCACCTCCCGCTCATTCGTCCCTAAAACCATAATTCCCTTGCGTCGACATTCTGAGAGATCCAGATCCGCCTCACGGAACTCCCATGTTTCCCACATCAGTGGGAGAACGGCAGTTGGTTTTAGGTGGGTAATTATATTCTTATCGATTGGGCGCACAAACCCGAGATTCGTTACAATATCAACCTGCGAAAGCATTGTTGGAATCTTATTGGAGACTACCTCAATTCGATCCCCTACTCCCCACCTTTTCGCCAATTCAAGTGTGAAATCCCGTATATCAACTGCTGTACCGTACCCAGAGTCTCGTGTGATCGCAAAGACCCGATCCGAACCAGCCAATGCTGCAATCAAGGGAGTTACAACATAGTTACCACTTGCTGCCTCTGTGAAAACAGTGAGTTCTGATAGGTCTAGATCGTATGTGTCTATTGCGTCACCAATGAGTTTCTCAATGCGTTTGATGTTCATTTGACAAACTGCTTCAACCACCATTCAAAGCTCAACAACGACCAGATCAGGAGTCGCTTGTTCGCTACACCAGAGCTGTGGGTTTCAATGACCTGTCGCACATATTCAGGATTGAGATATTCGTTAATCCGAGCCTTGTCATCCAGCAAAAGATCTCGTATATATTTTTCACTGCTGCCACGGAACCACGATTCATCGGGTCCACTGAAGCCCTGTTTCTTGGCTTGTGTAATTGATTTGGGGATAATCCGTCCCATCGTTTTGCGTAGGATGTCTTTCCCGACCTTTGTTCGTTCCAAATTGACCTTCCCTGTCCGTGGACTATTCGCATCGAACGCTTTCCAATTGTGCAAATCGGCAATTTTGTAGTGGACAGGTGTCTGGCAAGCGAGATCAACCAAATCATTATCTAGAAGCGGCACTCTCGTTTCCAATGAATGTGCCATCGAAATTTTGTCTTCAACGACAAGCAACCCGTGTAGAAAGGTCTTGCATTCAAAGTAGAGTGAGTGGTTAACCTGTTCCTCACGGCTATCGCATCGAATGTCTCCCGGATAGACATTCCGGAATGTCTTCAAAGTATGGTTTTTGAAGGGAATTGTCCCGTCAATATCCAATTTGCGGAGTTGGTTTGCAACCTCTTGGTTGAAAAGCAGGGGTTTCTCTTTATTATATACCAATCTCTGCCAGTAGTGGTAATAATTGTCCGTATAACTCTCGACACTGTTTCCAATCGCTGCGGCATATCGCCACGGATAACCGCCGAATAATTCATCGCCTCCTGTTCCGGACATGACCACTTTAACAGACTTACTTGCCAACTGAGCCGCATAGTAGTTGGGATAGCACTGTCCGACACGCAAATCTTCCAAATGCCAGATCAGATCTCCCATGACAGCTTCCATATCGCTAGAACACAGTACACTCTCGTGATGCGCTGTCTGAAACAGGTTTGCCATAGATTCGGCTGACTTACGCTCATCGAAGCTCAATTCATGGTCTGCGGCTTCCGAGAGATCAAAACCTATTGTAAATGTGGAGATCAGCCCGAATACAGAAGCAGTGATAGCTGTCACAGTTCCTGAATCCATGCCGCCGCTCAAATAACTACCCACCGGAACGTCGCTGACACACTGGCGCTTAACAGCCTGTGTCAATCGGTCGTAAAGTTGATCTTCGAGTTCATTTGCGGGGACATTTATCTCCTGCCCGAAGTCAAAATCCCAGTACTTGGTCTTGGCAATCTCCCCGCGCGACAAATCGAGTTCCAAGCAGTGTCCGGGCGGGAGTAGCTTAATCCTTGAGAAGAGGGTTCGGTCACTAAAAATGTTTTGGAATGAGAAGTATTCGTTTAATGCCGCGAGATCCACGTCCGGCCTGTCGGGCAGGTATTCCAGAATGGATTTGATTTCGGACCCAAACAGAAATGTGCCTTCATTGGTGAGAGTGTAATAGAGCGGCTTGATGCCGTAGCGATCGCGAGCGAGCCAGACTTTTTGGTTGCGACTGTCATACAGCGCAAAGGCAAACATCCCGTTGAATCGGTGAATACAGTCCGTTCCCCACTGGTGGTAAGCGTGGATGATAACTTCGGTGTCGGAGGCACTAGAAAAGTGATAACCGAGCGCTTTCAACTCCTGACGTATTTCTCTAAAATTGTAGATTTCCCCGTTGTAGATGAGCCAGATCTTACGTGATTTATCGCACATCGGTTGGTGCCCACGCGGGGAGAGATCGATGATCGACAACCTTCGGTGTCCGAAAAACAGATCCCATTTTTCTGAATGCAATCTGTTCTGTTCGGCAGCTGAATCGATTACGGGCAGCGACGGGCAAACTTCTTGAAATTGGCTATCTGTAAAATCCTGACAGGTTGGGTGATGTATGCCTGTCTGATAGACGAGATAACCTGCATCGTCTGGTCCTCTGTGGGCGATCACATCTACCATCGGTTTCAGGCGTTCTATTTGGAGAGGATCATGATTGAGGGATACTGCTCCTGCTATACCACACATAATCTAACCCATGACCTGCCGAAGACTTTGACATACCAACGCCTGTTCAACGTCTGTCATCTGTGTATAGAGCGGCAGCGTCAGAGCCAGTCGATCTGCCAAGTAAGCATTGGGAAACTGTTCAGGATGTAACGCATATTTTTCTGTATAGTACCCCTGCAGCACTGGGGCGTGTGTGCCTTGGCGGGTCGCAATCCCTTTCGCTTCCAGTTGCATCATCAGTTCGTTGCGCTGTTGGTGGAGTGGATCTACGTTGTTCAGGGTGGGTTCCTCAGGGCAAAACAGGCAAACGTAAGCCTGATAGCCGTGGACGAAACCGTCGGGAATTCTCGGTGTTTCCAACCACTCTACTTTAGTTAGCAGCTGATCGTAACGCTGAGCGCGCTGTGAACGTATGTCCAAGATCCATGCTGCCCGATCCATCTGTGCACAACCGAGCGCACCTTGGATGTCTGTCATGCGGTAGTTATAGCCGAGATGATTATACTCTGATAACAGAAACCCAGCTTTGACAGTGTGGCGTGAGAGATCGGAACGCGAGGCACCGTGATCTCGTAAGATGCGCCCTAGTTGATCGAAATCCTTGCGCTGTGTCGTGATCATACCGCCTTCTCCGGTGGTGATGGACTTGCGTGGATGGAAGCTAAAGCAGCCCATCTCGCCAAACGTGCCTGCATGTTTTCCGTGATACTGAGCACCGAACCCACACGCAGCATCTTCCACAACCCACAGGTTGTGCTTTTGAGCGATCTCCTGAAGTGGCTGCATCTCCGCACATAGTCCAAATAGGTGTACAGGGATGATACCCACCGTTCGGGGTGTAATGAGTCCTCCAATCTGCTCTACATCTATATTGAACGTAGGCAGATTAATATCGCAGAAAATAGGTTTTGCCCCCATGTATTCCACCACGTTAGCGGTGGAGATCCATGTGAAGGCAGGCACAATCACCTCGTCACCGGGCTGCAACCTTAGCGCAGCAACAGCGATGTGCAGCGCCGTTGTACAGGAACTAGTGGCAATTGAAAAACGTGATTTCGTGAAGGCTGAAAACTTCTCCTCAAATTCTCTGACATACGGTCCCTGAACCACCCAACCGCTGTGCAAAGGAGCGCGGACCGCAGCTTCTTCCTCTGCTCCGAAAAACGGTTTGGTGATTGGTATCTTTTGAGATACTGTCTCATCCTTCAACGGTAACACCGCCTTTTTTATCGGCAGCCCGCCAATCTATTAATCGACGCAGCCCATCTTCTATATCGACTTTCCACCGGAACCCTAAATCCCGTTCAGCGGCTTGGGTAGAACCGATCCGGTTTGTCACAAAAGTTTGACCGGCAGGTTGATATTGGATCTCAAGATTGCTGCCTGTCAACCGCAGCAGCAACTCTGTCAACGCTCTGATTGATGTGCCGATGCCCCGTCCAACATTGTAGTTTTTGTCGGTCACGTCAGCCTGCATGGCACAAACGTTCGCACGGGCGATATCGCTCACGTAGATGAAATCGTACTGTTGACTGCCATCTCCGTAAACAATTGGAGGTAACCCCTGATCGATACGGTCCAGAATCTTCATCATGACAGCGGTATAAGCTCCCTTATAATCTTGGCGGGGACCGTAGGCGTTCATGTAACGCAGCCCCACCCAATCCAAATTGTAGCGATGTCCCAAAGCCTTAAACATCTGTTCACCGGCAATCTTGGTCGCCCCATAGAAGGTATAGTTATTATAAGGATGCTCCTCCGTCATGGGTAGTTCGACAGCGTCGCCGTATACTGAAGCAGAGGAGGAATAGACCACGCGCTCTATCCGGTGTTTAATTGCTGCTTCTAGCACGTTGAAAGTACCTCCAATATTGACTTCAAAGGCGGAACGAGGATATTCATGGCAATGTAACAGCCAAAGCGCTGCCAAATGGAACACGCCGTGAACTCCCTCCATCGCCGAATCCAATATGTCACGGTGCAGTATGTCTCCACCGTGAGGATATACCGAAACCCTTGAATCTTTCAACGCAGCCCGCAAATTTTCTTGGATCCCTCGCGTGAAATTATCGTACACAATAATCTCAGCAACGTCTGTCTCGATTAACTGATCAACGACATGGCTTCCGATAAAGCCGGCTCCACCAATAACCAAGATACGTTTATCTTTTAAGTCCATTTCGTCCCTAACAGGCAGATGTAAGTCGATTCTTGCGACACTGATACTTTTGATGACAGCAATCACACTGTGCGAAATTGTCGGTTAGTTCCAAACGGGTTCCACACTGACACATCCAACCTTGTTGCCGCGCAGGGTTGCCGTAGACTAAGGCATAGTCGGGTACGTCTCGCGTTACCACAGCCCCTGCACCGATGAAAGCGTGTTCACCAATAGTGACACCGCAGATAATCGTTGCATTGGCGCCAATTGTTGCACCGCGTTTCACCAACGTGGAATCGTATTCATCGATTGTTCTGGGGACAGCACTTCTCGGATTGATGACGTTTGTGAATACTACTGAAGGGCCACAAAAAACGTCGTCTTCGATTGTGACTTTCTTGTAGACGGAGACATTGTTTTGGATCTTGACGTTGTTTCCGACGCATACGCCGCTATCAATATTGACGTTCTGACCAAGTGTGCAATTTCGTCCGATTTGGCTGTCCTTCATAACATGGCAGAAATGCCAAATCTTGGTGCCATCACCAATCGAAACCGGCTCATCGATATAAGAGGACTCATGAACAAAATAGGATTTCTCCATATTATTCCCCTTTCTCGACGACGTAGACGCTACAATTGCACATCACATTTTAATGTTCACCGGTTCGCCGTTCCGGTTGCGTGATTGCTGCGCTGCTTGTAGGACTCGTACAACGCGAAGTCCATCTCTGCCATCGCTTCTGGGTTTGCGATGATTCATGATACAATCGAGAAAGTGTTGACATTCCAACCTGAGCGGTTCTGTCATTTTGATATACGGTATTGTGACATCACCGAACCGCGGGCTTAAGGCTTCACCGTAGGAGGTGTAGTCTGTCGTGTGATTGACCCCTTTGTTGTAAATTTTAACCATTTCTGTGGTTTCCATATCATCAAAAACGACCATTTTTTCGCTTCCGACAATTGTTGTTAGACGCAGCTTATGGGGGTCTAACCAACTCAGTTGGATATGCGCCATAATCCCATCGGGAAATTGAAGGTTGACAAAGACCACATCGTCGATCCCCTCTTGCAGATAGGATGCTCCACGGGCGGATACGTTCTCCGGCTCGGCGTCAAGTAGGTACATGGCGACGGAAAAATCGTGGGGAGCGAGACTCCACATCGCGTTTTCATCGTGGCGGATTCTCCCCAGGTTGACCCGCTGTGCATAGAGATAGTGGATCTGTCCAAGCTCTCCTGACTGGATGAGATCTTTCAGTTTTTCAATCGCCGGATGGTATTCCATCAGATGCCCGACCATTAGGATTCGATCTGTACCTTCAGCGAGTTCGACCAATTCGACAGCGTGTTGTGCCTCCAGTGTTAGCGGCTTTTCGATGAAGAGATGTTTGCCGCGTTGAAGGGCTTTAAGGGCAAAAGTGTAATGGGTACGTGCTGGTGTTGCGATGACTATTGCGTCGAGATCGGGGTCAGCCAACAGGGTGTTATAGTCATCAGCGACCATGAGATGTGGATATTGCTCTTTGGCACTAGCGAGGCGCCCCGCATCTAGGTCGCAGCAGACTTTGACGCGACAATTGGGCAGTTGATCAAAGTTCCGGAGCAGATTGGGTCCCCAATACCCTAAGCCAACCATTCCAAGGGTTATCTTGGATTTTTTCATACTATTATTTCAACCCGCGCTTTTTAGCAATCTCCTCTAACGGACAACAGACTAGTTGCTAGTCTTTAGTATCCCTTCTGCTTATCCACAACATTTTCTAACAGTTCGCCCTTGACGTAACGATGTAAGTTGTCAACGAACAGTTGCATGGCGCGTGCCCGGATATGCTGCGATGCACCTGCACTGTGGCCGGTTAGGATTACGTTAGGTTCGGTCCATAGCGGACTATCCGGCGGACACGGCTCCGTGTAAGTCACATCTAACCCTGCCGCCGCCAATTTACCGTTCCGAAGTGCAGTGATTAAGGCATCTTCATCAATAATTCTCCCTCGACTGACGTTGACGAGGTAGCTGCCATCTGGCAGTAGATTAAACTGTTCGTGCGATAGGAGTTTATGCGTTTCGGGAGTGCTTGGGCAGCAAACCATCACCACGTTGGATTGCACCATCATCTCCGGTAGCCAATCCAGTTTTCCAAGTTGGGTCACCGTATCCGGTTTTTCCATAGATTCTGGATCAACGGCAATCACATTAAACTCAAACGCCTTTGCCCGTGCGGCGACTGCACGACCGATGCCGCCAAGTCCCAAAATCCCCATCGTCATCCCTGCCAATTCTATACACGGCACGCGTTCCCAATGCTTGCGTTTCATAAACTCTAGTTGCGCCGGGATGCTGCGCGTGAGAGAAAGCAGGAGGGCAAAGGCGTGTTCAGAAATCTGCCGCCCATACAATCTTCGACAATTTGTCAACACCACATCACTCGCTTTGAAAGCGGGGTACATGAAACCTTCAACACCTGCATGTGGCTGATGCACCCATCGCAGTGATTCGGCTTTTGGAAGATCCGCTTCACCGATTGCCCCGTAGATAATCTCGATTTCGGAGAGGTGGTCACCAAGTTGTTCTCCCGGTGGCAGGAAGTGTACTTCAACCTCCGGCGGAGCATCGTTGAGTATCGCTTCAACTTCTGGTGTTTGACGGCTTGCAATGAGAATTTTTGGGGTAGGCATCATAATTCCTTTCATGAGTTGTATGGAACATAGTGGGGAAAGCACTTGGAAGACGTTTAAGGATTAAGCAAAAATCGCACACCCGATATTTTTTGCCGAAGCAATTTAACTTCTATATGTGCCTCAAGTTTTGTAGACTGTTGGATCCGCGACACCCGCTTCTTCAAAGCCCTTTATCCGTAATAAACAGCTATCACACGCACCGCACGCTCTGCCTTGTGGGTCGGGGTCGTAACAACTGAGGGTGAGTCCGTAATCAACGCCGAGTTCTGCTCCTTTCTGTATGATTTGCGCTTTAGTCATTGAGATCAGAGGGGTTTCGATCTTTAGCTTCGCTGTACCTTCAACTCCAACCCTCGTTGCTAGATTTCCCATCCGCTGATACGCCTCAATATATTCTGGTCTACAGTCAGGATAGCCGCTATAATCAAGTGCATTGACACCGATGAAAATTGTGTCGATCTCTAACGTCTCCGCCCAAGCGAGTGCAAAAGACAGGAATATCGTGTTTCGTGCAGGAACATAGGTAATCGGGATACCTGTTCCGATTTGTTGATCTGACCGCTCTTTGGGAACATCAATGTCATCCGTCAAAGCAGAACCACCGAATGCGCGCAAGTCTATATCGACGATGACATGCTTTTTTGCCCCCATTTTCTCCGAGATCCGCTCTGCGCTGTCGAGTTCCAAGACGTGTCGTTGACCGTACCGGAAACTCATGGTGTATACATCGTATCCTTGGGATTGTGCAATTGCGAGTATAGTCGTGGAATCGACACCCCCGCTTAAAAGCACTACCGCTTTTTTTGCCAATCTGACTTCCTCCTTTGCTTATAAAAAATGTGAGATCTGTCCTACCAATGATTAGAGAGTTGTCAACGTGGATTCAGGTATTCGATTATAGCCAAACGTCGGAAAATCCTCAAGTGAAAACGGTTGGACTCTAGTCTCCTAGAGGCTTGTCGTGCAAGAACCAACAGTTAGAGAGATTTACCTGTACGTTTTAGCCAATCGCGTCTCATGTGCTTCAGTTTTTCGGCGGCATTGAACGCCTGCTCAACGGTTACCGCTTCTATGACCGCACAGCTACCCTTTCCACACCCGCCGGGACGCTTACCGGGATGGCACGGATTGCAACCGAGTTCCACACTGCTGTGGACGACAACGTGTTCCTCTCCATAGGGTCCATTGCGATGGTGGTTTGTCGGTCCGAAGATGCCGATTACAGGAGTTCCGACAGCAACTGCAATGTGCATTGGTCCCGTATCATTGCCGATATAGAAATCGCAGGCTGCGATCAGCGCAGCGACCTGACACAAATCGTCTTCCTTCACGCAGATCGGCTGCCCGCGCATTAGATTGGCAACTTGTCCTTGTAGCTCCCGCTCGTTGGGTCCAGCAAACAACAGAATCTGCGCGTTCCATTTTTCGCACAACCGGTCTGCAATTTGTGCAAAGCTCTCTGGTCCCCATAGCTTGTAAACCCAGTTGCCGCCGGGGTGCATCCCGACCAGTACCCGATGACGATTAACTCCATTTTCCATTAAAAACGCATCGCACTTCGCAAGCCTTTGAGCGGTGAATTGAAGTTGTGGGCGTGCGCCATCAACGTTGAGATCGTGTCGCTGCAGCACATCGAGGTATCGAGTAACGGCGTGGATATTTCCTCTCCTTAGCCGCATGCTCCAATGTTTCCCACCAACGAACCGTGACCAGAAACTATCCCGGAGATCCACGATCAGATCAAACCCTTCGCGACGCAACAATTTAATTAGGCGAACTTTTCCACGCCAGCCCGCGTGTTCACCGCGATTATCGTACACAAGGACCTGATCTATTTGTGGGTCGGCAGCCAACAGATCGAAGGCACGGGGGCCAACGAGAAAGGTAATCTTCGCATCGGGAAAGCGTTGGCGTAACGGACTGATGACCGCCGTAGAAAGGACAGCGTCACCGATGAAACTGAGACTGAAGACCAAAATCTTTTCGATCATGATATTTGATGGTGTTTCAGGCAAACTTCATAGCGTACGCTTCAATTAGCTTAACGGCGGTTGTTAAACCGTCTTCCGTTTTGATCTTCTCCATCAATGCTTTTGCTCTTTCCGCCATCGATTGAGAAGAGATAACTTGGTTGATACGCTTTGCCAACCGTTTGGGGGTCATGTCCTGGCGATGGAGCGGTTTGGGAGCGACGCCGATTTTGCGTAAGGTATATCCCCAGTACGGCTGATCCGCTAAGTGTGGAACAGTGATGGATGGCACGCCAGCCCGGCAGGCTGCGGCAGTCGTGCCTGCCCCGCCATGATGGACGACACAACACCCTTGGCGAAACAGAAAGTTGTGGGGCACATATCCGACAAAACAGATGTTTTCAGGTGGACTCTCCATCCCAAGATTTCCCCAACCTGCCTGAATGATTGCGCGTTGACCTGCACGTCGCACGGCTTCGACGAGGATGTTTGTGGTCTCGACATTTCTGCTTCCGCCCATCGAGCCGAAGGAAACAATAAGTGGTGGGGGTCCTTGATCTAAAAATTCCTGAAGCACCGGGGGAATCTCGTAATCTGCCTCCTCAAGGAACCACGCGCCTGTGAACTTGTGCTCACTGGGCAGGTCGGGCGGGGGCTTGCTGACGCTCGGTGAAGCGGCAATCAGATTCAATTCTGGAGAATACATACCCTCTAAACCGATGCACTCCCGTTCCTTCCCGCCGATGGAGGCGATAAAGTCATTAAACAGTGGATCAACCTGCTTTCGGATTAGTTGTTCTGCCACTTTCCATAGTAATGCATTTAATGGCGGACCAAGATTGGGGATCGGGGACGGTGCTTCGTAGCGCGTCTTGATAAAGCCGGGACAGTAACTAACTGTGATCCAAGGCAGGTTATTTCGGATTGCCGCTTCTTGACCCGGTACATCTGCCGAATGACAGATTGCAAGATCATACCCTGCCATTCCCTTGAGGCAGTCTTCGTACCATTGGTCCGCTTTGTACAGGATACCCTCTCTCACAATGAGAATCGCTGATTTGAGTGGATCCTTGATTTGAACAATCTCATCCATCACTTGATCCAAATGATCTAAATCAAAAGGAGCACCGACAGCGCAGAAGTCAATCCCACGTTTGGCAAATCGATCTCGATAGATTTCTGACGTACAAACACGAACCTTGTGTCCCTCTTTTGATAGCCGCTCAGAGAGGGCGAGAAACGGTTGGACATCACCGGTTGATCCCCATGTGCTGAGTACGATTCGGAGTCTCCTATTATCCTCTCTGGATTGTCGATTGCTCATCTGTTTGGTTGTGTATTTTCCACTACTTGGTTACCGTATAAAACTGAATCTGACTCCCTTTTTGATTGCGTAGGCAAACGATCAGTTCGGGCAGATTATCGTTGTCAGCGTCGGCAATTTTCATATCCGTAATTTGCCCATCAAGTAACGGACTTCTCCACGCCTCCACATACAAGCCCCCTTTTTGTTCGAGGATAATAAACTGATCTGAAAACTCAAGGGTACTCGGCAGGTTTTTCACCGTCCCGACGATCTCCGGTGTACCATTCGCGTTTAGATCCCCGACCGCAATCCCTTCGCCGAAGATCGGTGGTGTCTGCCATGAAAGCTGCGTCGTGTTGTTGTCAATATGATAGATCTGTAGATGTCCCTCCAAATCAACAACGGCAACTTCGCTTGTGGAGCGATCTATCGCTACCACGTGCGTAGCAATTGAATGATAATTGACAGGTAACGGGCAGGGGTGTTTCAGGTGAATTTTTCCCATACGCCACACCCAACAGTTAGTCGATTGTCCGCGGTAGGTCAGCTGATTGGCATCAGTTTCCCCAAAGATCAACCGCTCCTCGCCTTGGGCGAGCAATACCGAGTCCTCTGCAAAGGTTGTTATCTCTCTGTCCTCGCCCCATTCGACTCGCTGTGTTAGGTTTGGCGGGATGCCGATATAAATTTCATCCCGGTCATCCCCATTCCGGTCTGCGGCAAGCATTACCCGTCGGGATCGTGCCAGAACCGGCGTCTCATCGGTGCCATATTGTGCGTCTGAAAGGTCAGGATGTTCCCAAAGATCTACCCTACTCCATTTCAATACTTTCACATACTTTTCGTCCGCAACCAACACTTCATTAAAACCATCTCCGTCCGGATCTGAGACCTCGATTGCGAGTGCAAAATAGTCCGCTTCCGGCAAACTTTGCCATTTGAGGAAGTAGGGTTGAAGGTGCACGGTCGGTGTTGTCGCATAGAGTCCCACCAACGCAGCAACCGGGGATAGTTGACGATTGGCAACATATCGGAGATATCCTGTTTTTACATCCCACAAAAAAAGATTGAGGTTGACCACCAAATCGAGTTTTGAGAGGCGTCCCGTGATCAACCATCGACTTCCCAAGGATTTGCCATACTGTTTCACCTGCTCAGGAGTCAACAGACTGCCATCTGTGGGGTATTGACGCCAATCTAAGCGTTCTGAACTAATAAAAGCCTCACCGATCGCCTCTGTCAACTGGGATGCAAGCAGGCTTGTCAAAACACGGCTAACCGTTTTTAGATCTGGTTCTGTTGTGTTTAGAGGAATCAATGCGATTCCGGTCTCGCCGGAATCCTTCGGTAATTTCTCAATAATCTCGCCTGCGATACCCGCTATTGCAAGGTTCAGATCCCGCTCCGGCGCAGCAAAAGCTATTGTTATACAGTACCCAAAGAAGATAAAAATGGTAAGAGAGCGGCAAATTTTAATATTAAAGGAATCCTGAGTCTTTGTAGTATTTTGCGTCATTCGTCACTCCTAATACTTTGCGCATCACGTTTCGGTTAAAGTTTATCTTGACAAAACAAACCTGCGTGTGGAATTATAAAGTGTTGTTACACTTACTGTCAATTGTACACTACCCAAGCAGATGCAAATTCCAGACTACTACCACACTTTAGAAATAGATCGCCGCGCAACGGCAGAGGATATTAAACAGGCTTACCGTAAGCAGGTGAAGCGGCACCACCCGGATAAAAATCCGGGGAAGGAGAAGTATGCCGAACGCATGTTTCGCCGTATCTGTATCGCCTATGAGATCCTGAGCGATCCTCAACGAAAGCTGAAGTATGATCTCACGCTCAAGTCTGTAGATGTAGAGCAGGCGTGGCACCCTCGCCCCTTTGGAAATCTCCGGAGATCGAACCAAACCCGACATAAATATCAGCTTATGTTCCAGGAACTGCTGAACGAGAACATTGAAGCGGGTATCGAAATCTACGAGCAGCTGCAACGTGAAAGAAGAAAGGGCTGCATTGACGACTTTTTGGGCTACGCAGACAGCCGTGACTGCGAATTCCTCATCGCAGAAGCCTATCAAACACTTGGGAATTATCGAACGGCTATGGGAATTTATGAATCTCTAATTGAGTCCGAAAAGCGACGCCCCTGTTTTCACCACTTCATTGATGAAATCAAGGAACGGTTGAAACGGGTTTATTTCCGTGTCCTCACAAACCCTCAGAACCTTGAAAATATTCCGACCGATTTAGAAAAGATTCGCTCTTTGAACCTATCGAAACGTGAAACGGCATGGATTTATAAAAGGCTATCGGAGTGCTACATTGATATTAACCAGATTAACCAAGCGAAAGAGATGTTGAATATGGCATTTGAACTTTACCCGGGCATGGCGGGTGCAAAAAAGATTTGTCAACAGCTAGGCATGGAACACCTATTGTTGCAAAATGGTAAACGGTGGTAATCTAATCCTAACAACCGCTCCGATGGATTGTCTTATCTTAAACTGTAGATAGTATAATATCACAAATCCCTGCGTTTTTCTATTTATAATGCACTCGATCAACAGCATCTTGCAACACATAGATTGAGAAGGAATTGGCTTAAATTTCTATACCTTATTAGATCCAAACAAGGAGCGCTTCAGATTCGATTCAAAGCACTTAAACGTTTAGATCCCTGTCTCGTCCCCAGCCATTTTTTCGTTTGCTTGTGTCTACCATGCTCCAACAAATAGAACCAACCTTAAAAGTTAGAGGAAATCTGGTTGTCGGACAATCCGGAAACCGATCGGCGGTATTCAACGCTTGCCTTTACGGTATAATCCAAGAGGCGAAGCAGCACGCTGAAATCCAAAACATCTATGGTATAGTGGATGGCGTAGGAGGCTTGCTGAAAGGCGATCTAATCGATTTGGGACGGCAGCAGCTTGCGATCCTCGAAAAACTAAAAAGCAATTCATCCACGGTACTTCCTTCCAACGAAAATGCCCTTGTGGACGAGGATTATGATCGCGCTCTAGAAATCTGCAAAAAATATAAGATCCGCTTTGTCATTTATATGGGCGATAAGGGGGCAATGTCCATCGCCGATCGACTTGCGGAATTCGCTGAGACCGAAGGCTATCCGCTGTGTTGCATAGGAGTTCCGCACTCCGTGGAGAATACTCTCGGTTTTACAGATCACTGCTTTGGCTATGGCACCGCTGCACGAGCAAACGCTATTGTCGTGCGAAATGTTGGACGTGATGCCGCGGCAATGGGTGCCACAGCAGGTGTGAAAATCATTGAAACGCCGGGACGTAATTTCGGTTGGATCGCCGCAGCGACAGCTTTGGCAAGAGATTCCGATGATAACCCACCACACCTAATTTATCTCCCAGAAAGTGGATTGGATCCGGCGCAATTCCTCACCGATGTAGAGGGGGTGTACCGGCGGTTAGGCTATTGTCTGATTGTCGTCAGTGAAGGGGTACAAGGTAAAGACGAATACACACTTCCGCCGGGCAAGCGTATAGGGGAACATCTGTGTGAACTTCTCGCCGATCGACTCCAACTGAAGGCAAGTTGGGATAAACTTGAGGATCTCTCTCGATTCGGAATGCAGTCCGCTTCAGTCGTTGATTCTGGGGAAGCGTTGATGGCGGGACAAGCAGCTGTCCGCCGCGCTGTTGATGGAATGAACGGCTTCATGATTACGATTGCTCGACACTTGGATCCCAACAAGCCTTATAGCTCTTTAATCGGTATGGTGCGACTTGGACTTGGAGCAAAGTCCGAGAAGGTAGTACCAGAGGCTTTCATTAATGAAACGGGTAACTTTGTCACTGAGGCATTTGAGAAGTACGCGACTCCATTGATAGGCGGCAGGCTGCCGGCTACTTTAGAGCCAGATCCCGTCGGGGAAGATGTGCGGTTGGAGCCAATATCTGTTAGACTTCCTGAATGAATAGTCCAGAAAGAGTGGATCTTTATCATGAGCATGTTTCGTGAACATTGGATCGGTGGATTGGTCACCTACACTTCGTTTTTCGCGATTTCGCTTGGCATAGCCCTGACCGGTATCTTCGTGTTTCGACAGCCAATTGACTGGAATCCAACGGTGTCCCTTGAACCTCTGAAGATTGCTGCGTGTTTTGTCATTGCTGTTCTCTCAGGGCTATGGCCCGATGTAGATACCAAAAGCAAAAGTCAACAGATTTTCTATCGAATCTTCATCATCTTTAACGTCGTGCTGATTTATATGGGGCATTACTCCATATCGGCCTTTTTCGGCTTATTTGCTATGCTTCCACTTATCGGTAACCATCGGGGGTGGACACATTCCAAATTGACGATGCTGCTGTTACCCACGGTTTTCCTGATTTTGCCGATGGTCTACTTCTATCGCGATCAGTTCGACCAAAATGAATTGTTGGCAGCACAGAATTTGGTTTTGCTCAAAGGGGGGCTGCCTTTCTACACAGCCAGTTTAATCGGGTATGCAACGCATTTACATTTGGACGGGATTCTATTACAGTCCCGCAAGGCGCAAAGACGTCAGGCGAGGGCTAGCTAAGGCAGTCCATTTCTCCTTGTTCTGTTAT
>JAGWBT010000008.1 GCA_021295755.1 Candidatus Poribacteria bacterium | reverse complement strand
TGGAGAATCGGATGGGGTGTGCGTTGGGAGTTTGCCTCGGTTGCGTGTGCAAAGTACAGATGCCGGATGGTGGATTTGAATATCAACGAGTTTGTACAGAGGGACCTGTGTTTAACGCTGAAGACGTTATCTGGTAGCGCGTAAAGAGAATTTGAAAGGAGATTTAATCATGGAAACCTTGACAGGAATGAAATGTATTGCCTGTCGGCGGGACGCACCGAAGGTTACTGCGGCAGAGATTGCGGAATATCACCCACAAGTTTCAGATTGGCAGCTGATTGAGCGCGATGAGATTAAGCGGTTGGAACGACTCTTCCAGTTTGATGGTTTCGCCCCAGCTTTGGCGTTCACAAACCGTGTGGGGGAACTGGCGGAGGAGGAAGGTCATCATCCCGCGCTCTTGACTGAGTGGGGAAGGGTGACTGTTACATGGTGGACGCACAAAATCCGAGGGTTGCATCGGAACGACTTCATCATGGCGGCAAAAACGGATGCGTTATATGCGGAGTGAGGGTAAAAAGATGAGTACCGTTTACCCTTCACTTGAAATTAATATCGCCGGTATCCAGATGAAAAATCCCGTTATGACAGCATCGGGTACTTTTGGCTACGGCAGCGAGTACGTGGATTTCATTGACCTAAACAAACTCGGTGCGGTCGTTGTTAAGGGTATTACCAGTGTGCCGTGGACGGGAAATGCAATGCCGCGAATATTTGAAACGCCATCGGGGATGCTCAACGCCATTGGGTTGCAAAACGTTGGTGTGGACGGGTTCATCGATAAGAAATTGCCCTACCTTAGCGACTTCGATGTGCCCGTAATCGTGAATATCTGCGGTGAACAGGTGGAAGAGTATCTGGAGGTTACAGAGAAGCTAGACGCTGCCGATGGAGTTGCGGCAATTGAACTCAATATCTCGTGCCCAAATCTCCACAGTGGCGGGATGAGCTTTGGCGTTGACCCAAAGTTGACCGAAGAACTCGTTAAAGGCGTTAGGGCAAAAACTACCCTACCATTACTGGTCAAACTATCCCCGAATGTCACAGATATCACCGTCATCGCGTGCGCTGCAGAGGATGCTGGTGCAGATGGACTTTCCGTAATCAACACTGCTTTGGGAATGGCTGTCGACATCAACACCCGGCGTCCCCAACTCGCCAACGTCACGGGAGGGCTTTCCGGACCCGCAATCAAGCCAATCGCATTGCGTATGGTTTGGCAGGTCTACAACGCTGTCAAAATTCCAATCATCGGCATGGGTGGGATCATGACTGGCGATGACGCTATTGAGTTTTGTATAGCGGGAGCTGCTGCCGTTGCGGTTGGGACGGCAAATTTCATCAATCCACGCGCCTCGTTGGATGTAGTTGACGGCATTCAAGAATACCTCGAACAGCATGGGATGCGCTCGATCATAGAATTGGTGGGCAGTCTTGAAGTCCCATAGTCGAAAACAAAAACGGACAAATAGAGGAACTCTTATCCATATCATCAGTGAGGATTGCCAATGAGACACCTCATCACGCTTGATGACTTATCCAATTTTGAAATCGAACAGCTTTTTCGGCTCGCAGATCAGATGCGGACGCAGCTTGCGACATGGTCTGGTTTCTGTAAAGGTAAACTGCTAGCAACGCTCTTTTATGAACCGAGTACACGGACACGTCTCTCCTTTGAAAGTGCGATAGGACGGCTCGATGGGCGTGCCCTCGGTTTCGCAGATCCCGACGCTGCTTCTGTTGCAAAAGGCGAGACGATTGCGGACACCGCTCGCATGGTGACCAACTACTCAGACCTAATCGTGGTGCGCCACAGCTGGGCGGGCGCGGCCCACGTTATGGCTCGCTATTCCAATGTCCCGGTGATCAACGGCGGCGATGGCAGCCACAGACATCCGACGCAAGCACTCACAGACCTGTACACAATCCTCCAGCGGAAAGGACGGATAGAAGGACTGACGGTTGGCATTTGTGGCGACCTGCGATACGGGCGTGCAGCGCATTCACTTGCACTCGGTGTCGCACGATTCGGTGGGAAACTCCTACATATCTCGCCCGACGGATTTCAGATGCCTGAATGGGTTTCTACTCGCTTAAAACATCTCTATGGTCAGGAACCCGCTGAGACGAATCAGCTCAATAACGTGATTGGTGAGCTTGATGTCATCTATGTGAATCGCCTCCAGGAAGAACGTCTACCACCGGAGATCTCTCCAGAAGATGCCCGAGGAAGCTACCTTGTGGATGTAGCCATAATGGATTACGCGAAAACTGATGCGATAATCATGCACCCACTGCCGCGGGTGAATGAACTAGCTTATGAGTTAGATGAGGATGCACGTGCTGCGTATTTTGACCAATCTGCAAACGCCGTACCTATTCGGATGGCGTTGCTCGCAAGTTTGTTGGGGCTTGAGCAATTGGTTCTGACGCAACCGCCTACGAGAAAGATGGTATCGGATCAACAGGTATGCGAGAATGCCAACTGCGTTAGCAACCACGAACGTTACTTGGAGCCTGAGACGGAGATAATCGCCGGGGCCTCGCCGTTCTCTGCTTGTGCGTATTGCGGCGTCCTTAAAGTGTGATAGGCAATATAAATTAAAGGAGAATTCATGAGCAATCTAAAAATTCGTGATGTTCGTATCATTGTGACGCAGCCGACAGCGAACCTCAATGTGGTAAAAATAGAAACCAATGAGCCGGAAATATATGGTCTGGGCTGTGCTACTTTTACCCAACGCGCCCTTGTCGTCGAAACCGCTGTCAATGATTATCTCCGTCCGTTTTTGATCGGTAAGGATCCCGCTGACATCGAAGACATATGGCAGTCGTGCAATGTATCTGCTTACTGGCGGAACGGACCTATCCTCAACAACGCCATAAGCGGCGTAGACCAAGCGTTATGGGACATCAAAGGCAAAGTTGCGGGAATGCCTGTTTACGACCTATTCGGTGGAAAATCGAGGGAGGCTGCCGCCGTATACATCGTACCGGGCGGAAACGACCTCAAAGAATATGAAGAAAATGTCTGGGCGCTCATCGAAGACGGTTTCCGTTACTTCAAACTTGGAGGCGCAGACCGCTTCTTTGCAGACGATGTACCACATGGCGAGAAACCCATCATCACGAACAAAGTCTCCGAATCGAGCGGCAGCATCTACGATCCAGCCAAATCGGTTCGCACCATCGTGCGCGCCTTTGAGCATTTCCGGTCCACTTTCGGCTGGGAAGTTGATGTTATTTATGATGTCCATGAGCGCCTCCCGCCGATCATGGGACTCGGTTTGGCGAAAGAACTTGAGCCGTTCAGACTCTTTTTCTTAGAGGATCTTTTCGCACCGGAGGACAACGACTACTTCCGACTAGTGCGCGAACAGACTAGCACACCGATTGCTATGGGCGAACTGTACAACAATCCGCACGAGATTATTCCGATGGTCAAGGACCGACTACTCGACTTCATGCGTGTCCACGTCTCTCAAATCGGTGGATTGACGCCCGCGCGGAAGTTAGCTGCGCTCTGCGAAGCCTTCAACGTCCGCACCGCTTGGCACGGTCCCACAGATGTCTCTCCTGTCGGTCACGCAGCCCAACTGATGCTAGACCTGAATGTGTGGAACTTCGGCATCCAAGAGGCAGGTCCCTATCAGACCAATCTGCTGAAGGAAGTGTTCCCCGGAACGCCTGAAGTCCGTAATGGATATATGTGGGCTAACGGCAAGCCGGGCTTGGGCATAGATATAGACGAGGAGTTGGCGGCAAAGTACCCAATCACAGAACCCGCACGCTCTAACTGGTCGTGGGGTAATGTGAGACTGGCAGACGGGACAATAATTCGTCCGTGACACACAGTTTCTATAATCCATAATGCCTGATACGTAAGAAACCAACGTTTCCTATTGCGCATCGCGTATCATGTATTGTAGCAAACCCAGTAACGATTTCTTCGGAGATAAAAAAGGACACACTATGGCAGACCAACTTAAAATGGGGTTAATTGGTTGTGGAGGTATGTCCGGTGCCCACATGCGGGGCTATCAAGAGCTTTGGTCGAAGGGGATCAGGTCTTTTGACATCGTTGCTGCGTGCGACATTGATGCTAGCCGCGCAGACGAACGGGCAACTCAAGCATGTGCATTTCAAGAGGGCACAAAGCCGGCGATTTATACGGACGTTGAAGAAATGCTCTCTAAGCATTCAGATCTCGATTGTGTGGACATTTGTGCCCTGCACAGCGCTCATCACACCCTTGCTGTTACCGCGCTGGAAGCGGGAAAACATGTCATCATTGAAAAGCCACTCGGTATCACGATGCGTGCCTGTAAACTCATCCTTGACGCAGCGGAGCAGAATGGATGCATCCTGTCCGTCGCAGAAAACTATCGTCTGGATCGGGTCCAGCGGGCGCGACGATGGGCGGTCCGTCAAGGACGGATTGGTGCCCCACGGATGTTTTTCTGGATAGAGGTCAGCGAAGGTCTGGGGAAATGGAGTTGGCGTAATTTCAAGATGGATGCTGGCGGCGGTTGGGTGCTTGATGGCGGTGTCCATTTCACAGATCTGATGCGTTTTATTCTTGACGCGGAGGCGGAAGAGGTCTACGCAATCAATAAGGCTTACGAACCTTATCGCTATGACGACCCGGCGGGGCGGCAGGGTGGCTACGATGTTGACGTTGAGGATGCGATGATCTCCGCCATTAAATTTGAGAGAGAGATATCTGCTCAATGGACATGGGTCGGCTCGGGACCGGGGAACAGTATCAGTCGCAGAACCGTTTACGGCAGCGAAGGCAGTTTGGACTTCGAGGCCGGGCTTACGCCACGGGGCGGCGAAACCATCAGCAACGAAGTTCTGCTCCAAGAATTTCTGGCGCATATCAGCGACGATGAGCGCGAATATTACTTTCCAAGCGGTATCGAGGATACAGTTGCCATAGAACTCAAGTATTTCGCGGACGCTATCACCACTGGAGGCAAACCGGAGGTCGATGGGATTGAGGGCATGAAGTCCGAGGCCCTCTGCATGGCGGTCTACGAGTCCGGCTGGCACGGTCGCCCGGTGACATTGGCGGAAATCGAAAACTGTGCTTTGGAAGGGTATCAGGGCGAGATTAATGAGAGGCTAGGAATCGCTTAAAGCGTAACAGGCGTCGCGGCTTCTTGAACAGGAGACACCTATGAATCATGAGATAACCTCCCCCGAGGCGTTTTTTGGCTTTCAGCTTGGAAGTGATCGGAAGATGGCACGGTGGGACAAGATTGTAGATTACTTCCGCCTATTGGCGGAGCAGAGCGCCAAGGTCCAAGTGATTGATATGGGACCTTCCACAGAGGAGAACCCGTTTTTGTTCGTGGTTATTTCCTCGCCGGAGAATTTGGCGAACTTAGCGCATTTTCGAGAGGTGAACGCGCAGATCAAAGATCCCCGTGGGGTATCTGAGGAGGTAATAAATTCACTCATCGGGGAAGGGAAGGCGATTATCCTCCAATCGATGGGGCTTCATGCTACGGAGATTGGCAGCACGCAGATGGTCTCAGAATTAGCGTACGATCAGATCACGCGGACCGATGAAGAAGCAACGCGCATTCTAGATAATGTGATCTCACTGATGGTGCCTTGCTTTAACCCAGACGGTCAGATCATGGTGACCGACTGGTATAACAAATATGTCGGTACGGAGTACGAAGGCTCGACACCGCCGTGGCTGTATCATAAGTATGCAGGGCACGACAACAACCGCGACGCATTCATGTTTAATTTGGTCGAATCCCAATATATGGCAGATATCATGTACAGAGAGTGGCAGCCCCACGCTTACCAAGACCACCATGAGATGGGCTGCTACGGCGCCCGTTTATGGATATGTCCCTATTCGGAGCCGCTGCATCCGCACGGCGACCCGTTGGTTTGGCGGGAGATTAGCTGGTATGGAGCGCACATGGCGTATAAGTTAGAGGAAGCAGGTAAGACTGGCGTCCTAAATGCGTCCTTGTTCCCTGCGTGGAGCCACCTCGGTTTTCACTGGATGGGCAACTATCACAACATCGCCAGTATGCTGACAGAATCGGCACACGCCAAGTTGGCGACGCCGATGTACATCCACAAGAGCCAACTGAAAGGCGAAGATGACAGGAAGCAACTGCTGGACGAAGGCGGTAATACGTTACGGGCGTTTCCTCACTATAAGCCTCAGACCAACTTCCCCCACCCGTGGGAGGGCGGTTGGTGGCGGGTTCGCGACATCATTGAGCAGCAAAAGATCTCGGCGTGGGGACTGCTTGACATGGCAGCACGGAATAAGGATACAATTCTGCGGAATGCGTATCTGAAGGCGAAACGACAGACCGCGATCGGCGCGTCCGGCACACCCGTCGCATACCTTATCCGTCCAGACCAACACGATCCGCTGACCGTCGTAGCGACGGTTAATAAATTGCTGGTTCAAGGGATAGACATCCAGAAAGCGGCACAAGCCTTTACTGCCAACGGTTCAAGCTACCCGGCGGGGACCTACTGCATTCCCCTTAATCAACCGAAGATGGGGGTCATTAAGACGCTGCTGGGGCGCACTCTATACCCGGACGACGCTTGGACGCGACAACCCGATGGCACACCACAGCGTCCCTACGATACCACAACGGACACCATGGCAGAGTTCATGGGGGTTGATGCCGTGCCGATACAGGGGAATATTGAAGGAAGATTTGAGGCGATGACAGCACCTGAACCGCTTACTGGAGAGGTAATTGGCACCTCACAGGTCGGCTATATCTTCGATGGCAGGCTCAACGATAGCTTCAAAGTCCTCAATTGGTTGTTCAATCAGGGGGTAGAAGTTACCCGCCTGCACGAGACGGTGTCAGTCGGGGACGAAACATTTCCGGCGGGCGCGTTTGTGGCTGCCGCTGGGGCTGAAAATCTACTCACAGAGATCGCCCAAGATTATGGCGTTACCTTCTACGCGCTTGAGGGAAAGCTAGAGACAAAACAGAGTGAAGTCCGGCGGGCGCGGATTGGCATGTATCAGCGATACTGGGGCGGTAATATGGATGAGGGTTGGACGCGTCTGGTCTTGGAGCAGTATGGATTCCCGTACCAAACACTGAGAGATGCAGAGATTAAAGCCGGTAACTTGAACAAGCACATTGATGTTCTCATACTGCCTGATGACTCCGCCGACATGACCATTGGCGACAAAATGGAGGATCGGCTCAGAGAAAACCCTGTCCCGTCAGAATATCAAAGCGGTATCGGAGAAGAGGGGATTGATGCAATAAAGGAATTCGTCCAAGCCGGCGGCACGTTGATTACGCTCAACCAAGCCTGCAACTTCGCTATTGAGAAATTGGATTTACCTGTGCAAAACGTGGTCGCAGGCAAATCAGCCAAAGACTTCTACTGCCCCGGTTCCACCCTACACGCCAATATCGACACAAATCATCGGCTCACCTACGGTATGCCCGACGAGGGGCTCATCTTCTTCTGGAGCGGTCCCACGTTCCGCGTTCGACCCTCTTTTTCCAATGAGAGATGCGAGATTCTCGTCCAATATCCTGAGAGAGACATCTTGCAGAGCGGGTGGCTTGTCGGTGAAGAGCAGATCGCCGGTACGGCTGGCATGATTGCCGTGGAATTCGGCGAAGGCTCGGTTGTCCTTTTCGGATTCAGACCGCAGCACCGGGCACAGACGCATGGGACGTTCAAGTTGTTCTTCAATGCGCTTATTGGTTAGATTATCTATGTTAGGAAAATAGCGCAAAGAAACTGGTAAGTATGGAGGATTGCATTATGTACCCCAATAAGACAAGGATTAAACGCGGATATATGAACGGTAAGGATCGCGCAGGATTGGTGTGCATTCAGCTTATATTCACGCCGTTTATTTTGGTTTCGTGCGGGGAGATACCATTTGAACTGATTAGTGAAGTAGAAGCGGATGAGATAAAAGCGGTTAGGAAGAGCTGTTTGATGTATGAATTTGTATAGAGTTAAATCTTAGCCTCCAGATATTGTCCAATTTGTTCATAACTTTCATTGATGCCTATGAAGTACTGATCGCATACATCAAGGAAACGTGCCAATACCTTGTAATTTATGTTCTTCTCCTCTTCAACGATACCCATAGCATTAAAAGACAGTTTCCACTCCTTGAACTGGTGCAGTGCAATCGTTGCATCGCGAATCCTACTGTCATTTGGAAGAGCATACACGAAAAGGGGTTGAGGCATCCCATTAATTCGACAATCTACGATGTATTTCCTTTGGTCATCACGAGCTAAATAGTACCAATCAAAAATCATGCGAGTCTCATCCACTTTATTATGCAGTAATGTACGGAAATCTTCCATAAATGTGGATTGAACCCGTTCTCTCGACAAATATGTCACGTCCGTTATTTTGAGAAGAGCTTGGGCAAAGTCATAAAGTGCATCACCGTAACGTTCCTCTGGCATATCAAGGATTAATTCTCCATTGCGATCTTGAACGTCAAACATCGAAAGGGCCTTAGAGATAATATCTCCGCGTGTACCACTATGCAGGTCCCTTTTATCAATATCGTAGGTGAGGTGCATGTAGGTATGCGCTTCGTCAGAGAGTACCCACTGTTCGCCTGCCTTTTTCAAAATGATAACCAGCTGATCGCCGTCATCGAACTGGAAGGGAGTTAAAACGCGGAAACGCTCCTTGCCATCGGGTAAAAGCCTAACCTTTGCCGAGACCTTATCAATAAAGTCTTGGTCTATGGTATTGATGGACATTACTCATACCTCCTAAAATAGTTCTTGCTGGTGTTGTGGTGGTTCCTCAAAATTCGCATCATTGATTAGACACTTAAGTGCACCGCTGAGGTCATGGTATCGGTTGGTTGATTGTGCGTAACTATCTTCACGTTGCCCTCTCAACTGATACCGCTCTGTCGCAGAGTGAATGTGACATCCACTAATTTCTTCTCTTTCGATTCGGTTAGTGTGTGTGATTCGATCCGTTGTACCGGCGGAGTCGAAACTCTCCATTTGACAGAGGTTCCCAAACTGTCAAAATAGCTGAAAAATTTAACGAGTAGATGTTGTGTTGTCTAATCCTAAGGCCGAATGTGTTTCCGTTTTTACCCTTAACAAATAATTCTTCGTTTTTGTAAAGCTGATTACGCCAATCATTTGGTAAAACCTTGCGTTCTTGCATGAACTCCTTGATTTCCTGATCTGAATATGCGATTGCCATAAATTATTCCAGTTTAAGCAGGTTCACACGACTAGTGAGGGGCTGCTGCATTACCTAACGATGAGCTGCATTCCACCACTGGAGGAGTATAAATGAAGAGAGTGCATAAATATAGTTGACATAATCAGCCAAAAAGAGGTTTCTATCGTTATTCCAACAAAAGGAGCACTTACATGGTTGACAAGTCGATATTGGTTGATTATGTCGCTCTTATTATACAATTATTGGGGAGGGTGATGCAATTACAAATTAAGCAAGAGGACGTCGAGCGGGGAAACCGTGCCTGCAAAAGTGTCGAGATATGAATCTCGACCTACGGATATTGGAGGGGAGGACTGGGTCGGGCAAGTCCGAGAGGAACCTTCCGTTTCACGAGAATCCCGATTGAATCGGGACGTGACCGGGGAGGCCCGACCTACGAGTGTGGCGTGTTTTGATTAAGGGATACCAACCCCTACTCCGGTGCCAACGATGCGCTGCGGAGGTACTTCCACCCTATCGGCGCAAGCCTGAGATTTCTCACCCTTCTGTCTACAACCAAAAGCCGTTGCCCATGCGCTAGCGGCACCCACGGTGCATCCCTGTGGAAGATTGCCTGTGCGTGCCGATACAGCTCGATCCGTTCATTTTGATCGGTGCTCGTTCTGGCACGTTCAAGGACATCCTGCATCTCATCGTCCCGATAAAAGGCGATGTTAAACGCAGGCTTCTCCGCGTAGGTTTTGCTCAAAAGATAGTAGAAGAAGTTATCCGGGTCCCCCTCCTCAGCAATCCACCCTAACATTGCCATATCGTGCTCACCGTTTGTGGTTTTCGCAATATAGGTGCCCCAATCATAGGTGACGATTGTTGCTTCAACACCGATGTTTCGGAGTTCGGATTGTAGGACCTCAGCGAGTACGCGCCCGTCCGGAATGTAGGGACGTGCCACCGGCAGTGCCCAGATTGTGGTTTCAAATCCATCGGGATAGCCTGCTTCAGCGAGAAGCTGTTTCGCCAGTGTTGGATTGTATTCATAATCCTCAACCATATCGTCATAACTCCATAGGGTCGGCGGGATCGGTCCCTTCGCTGGAATGCCTGTGCCTTGATAGAGGTGCTCAATAATCTCAGCTTTGTTAATTGCGTGGTTAATCGCGAGCCGCACCTTGAGGTTGTCAAAGGGTGGTTTTTCCATGTTCATCGCTAAATACCCGACATTTAGACTTGACCGCATGAGAAGTTCAAGTTGTGCATCGCCCCGGATAAGGGGGATTTCGTCCGGATTTGGAAATTCCATCGCATGGAGCCTGCCCTGCTGCATTTCCATCAGCCGCACCGAGTTATCGGGAATAGAGCGAAAGATGATTCGATCTAGTGAAGGTCTTCCCGCCCAATGCGTATCGTTTGCTTCAAGCGCAATTTTGTCGTCCCGATCCCACCGCACAAACTTGAAGGGACCTGTGCCGATAGGGTTACTGCCAAAATTGTCGCCAAAGTGTTGAACAGCGGTCGGACTCACGATAGAAAATGTAGTCCCTGCGACCGTGCTGATAAAGGGCGCGAATGGCGTTTTGAGTTGAATTTGCACCGTAAACGGATCTAGGGCAATAATTTGGTTGATAAATTCTGCCTGAAAATCGCGATACACCGCCTGTGGACGGGTGAGCGAAAATACAACGGCGTCTGCGTTCAAGGGAGTGCCATCGTGGAATTGAACCCCTTGTCGCAGATGAAATGTCCACACCAAGCCATCGGTGGAGCTCTCCCACGCCTCTGCCAAGGCAGGTTCAATGTCAGTTGTGTCCCTTCGATATTGGACGAGTGTATCGTAAAGCATGTCACAAACTTTCGCCGATTCACCATCAAGGATTAGCGCAGGATCAAGGGTGAGCGAATCACCGCCGCGCCCAAAAATCAGGGTGCCGCCTATGGGGGCTATATCTCCTTGACGCATAACGTTAGCGACAAGTAATAAGTCTCGGACATCCACAATGCCATCGCTATTGACATCTATATTCGACACCTGCGCTGCATCAACGCGCTCGCCAAAGTGTGAGCCGACAAGCACTAAATCGAGGATATTCACAATACCATCGCCATTGACATCTGCGTTTTGAGCATTAGTGGCGTGGGCACTGTTTCCCGTCAAAAGCGATAGCGATAAACTAATTGCTATTGCTACAAAAATTATTTTTTTTATCTTATCTCCTAAGCGTCGGGAATCGGAATTCCGTCCTACTCTCCCAACGTTGTGCGTCCGGTACGGTGTGGCGGTTCGTAGATCGCTAATTCTTCTGGCGTTGGGTCAGGGATTGGACATTCCGCATGTGGCGAACCCCAAGACAAGAAGCCGGGTGAACACTTAAACAAGATCGAGCGGCGCTCCCGGTCCGTGGGCTGCCATGGAAGCGTGCCGTGCACCAGCGCTTCATTGAAGATAACGACAGAACCCGGTCCCGCAACAACCTGTTGAATACAACCCATCCCATCCTCTGTGGACAACACATGCTGAGGTGGACGATAATTTGATTTGTGGCTGCCCGGCACACATGCAAAACCACCATCTCCGTCACGGACCTCCGTCAGCTGCCATGCAGCGACACACAGTCCGCACTGCATCCGGCCATGTTCAAATCGGTGATATTGGCTTGGGTCGAAAGTCATGCCACCGTGTAGCCAATGTCCCTCAGTGCCCTTGACCATCTGAATAAGCCCCGGACCGTGATCGAGCCGAAAGCCCGCCCCCAATACCTCATTGAAGATGTCAACAACCCGAGGGTGTGTCAGCATCCGTCGAAACGGCTCACACCATGGTCGATCAAAGGTCAATGGGTTTTGATGAAATTCCCCTCGCCCGGTAGCCCCTTCCAGATGTTTAGATCCGTGGGATAAGCCCGGATCACGGTTAGCGATGAGATAGGTATGGCGGTCAACCGCTTCGTTCGCCAGCGCAACTTCGTCCGGTGTAAGTACCTCCTCAACCACGACGTAACCCCAAAGATCGAACAGGAATTTTTCGTTATCGGTCATGTGAACCTCCCTTTCCTTTTGCAATTAAACTATGGACATAGACACGGTAGAAACGCTATAATTAGGATAATACGTAATGCTTAATACGTAAACATAATTTTGAAGGAGAAATTATCATGAGTGGAAAATTTATCCCGGCAGCGGAAGCAGAACGTGAACAACTGGATTGGGGAGCCTTGGCATGGTTGAGTCGTCCCCAAACAACGGGCGCGAAGGATTTGGTGGTCATTGAGGTGAACCTGTCATCTGGTGGTGGACACAACTTTCACAAGCATCCGGAACAGGAAGAGGTGATTTACGTTATCGAAGGAACTGTAGAACAGTGGCTGCGCGACGAAAAACGGATGCTGAGTTCAGGTGATTCAGTGTTCATTCCTGCTGATGCAGTCCACGCTTCGTTCAATACCTCCCCTACCCCTGCCAAGCTGCTCGCAATCTTGGGCCCATGTGTCAGTGATGAGGGGTATCAGCTAGTCGATGTCGCCGACGAAGCGCCGTGGAATTCCCTTCGCTAAAATTGCCCCAATTTATAGTATCTGTGCTCCGTTTACTCAACGGTGACACTTTTTGCAAGGTTTCGGGGCTGGTCAACATCGCAGCCCCGATGTACAGCGGTATAGTAGGCGAGCAGCTGGAGCGGGATAGCAACAAGCAACGGCGAAACCTCCTCAGCAATATCCGGGATGTAGAGCACCTCTTGAGCATACTCATGAATTTCTGTGTTCCCTTCAGTCGCAATGGCGATAACAACTCCGTCACGAGCGCGGATTTCTTGGATTGCGCTCACAATTTTCGGATAGATGCTACTATTGGTGGCAATACACACGACCGGTACTTCTTCGTTAATCAAAGCGATGGGACCGTGTTTTAATTCGCCTGCTGGATGCCCTGCTGCATGGATATATGAGATTTCCTTGAGTTTGAGCGCACCTTCTAGGGCGTTGGGATAGTTATAGCTTCGTCCGATAAACATGAATGCGCCTACATCGCTATATTTCTCCGCACAGACGCGAATCTGCTGGCGCTGAATGGTGCGGTCCATGAGGGCAGGTGCCTTTTTAAGGGTCTGGAGAAACTCGCGTGTATCCGGCGGCGTTAAGATCTCCTTTAGTTTGCCGAGGTGCATCGCGAGTAATCCAAGCACCGCAATCTGCGCGGTGTATGCTTTGGTGGAAGCAACACCAATTTCTAGTCCAGCGTGAAGTTCAATCACCGCATCTGCCTCGCGCGCAATGGTGCTGTTAATCTCATTGCATAAGGCTAACACGCGCATAAACTTGCTTTTTGCCTTGCGTAATCCCTCAAGCGTATCAGCGGTCTCACCCGATTGGGAGATAGCAATAACCAGCGTATCTCCCTCCAAAACTGGGTTGCGGTATCGAAATTCTGAAGAGATGTCCACTTCGGTGTGGATGTACGCATACTGCTCTAGGAGATACTTACCAATCAATCCGGCATGCCAAGATGTGCCGCACGCTTGGATGACGATTCGGTTTACGCGCGCGAGAAATTCGCTGTCCAATCCCAATTCCCCGAAATCAACTTCCATGTCATCGGTAACATAGATATTATATAACCGTCGTAGGACATTGGGCTGTTCGTGGATCTCCTTGAGCATGAAGTGCGGATGATCACCTTTGTCCGCGGTGTCGGGACTCCAGCCGATTTGGTGGATACGGGGTTCAACTTGCTCGCCCTCCATGGTTTGAACCTCCACCTGATTCGGTGTAAGGATTGCAATCTGATTATCCTCAAGATAGACCATCCGTTGGGTGTGTGGTAGCAATGCGGGCACATCTGAAGCGACGAAGTTCTCTCCGTCCCCAAGCCCCAAGATGAGTGGACTGCCGCGTCGTGCAGCCACGATACAATCCGGGAATCGTCGATGAATAAAAGCGGCTGAATATGTACCTTCGACTTGCTGGAGCGCATTGCAAACGGCATCGCCAAAATCGCCTTCCAGTGCCTCCTCAACGAGGTGCGCTAACACTTCTGTATCCGTATCCGACTTAAAGAGGTGTCCTCGCGCTTGCAGCTCCCGCTTGAGTGGGAGATAGTTTTCAATGATTCCGTTATGCACGACTGCCAACGTTTTGTCCTCGTCGGTGTGAGGATGGGCATTTCGTTCGTTCGGTTCCCCGTGTGTTGCCCATCGAGTATGGCCGATACCCATTGCACCCCGCATCGGATTCTGGCGGAGGCATTCGTCCAATTCACGTAACTTGCCTGCACGTTTCCGCAGATCGAGCTCCCCATCGCTTATGACAGCCATACCCGCTGAATCATATCCTCTATACTGAAGTCGTTCCAGACCCGTCCACAAGACAGAGTCCGCGTATTTATCTCCGATATATCCGACAATTCCACACATGGTTATTCCTTTCTCAATTTCTCTATCGAGGGTATGTTGGGTTGGGGAAGGGGTGAAAACAGAGTATTGTTCCGCTATGAGATGGATTCATGAAACTTTGGATGGCCGCTCAATACCTTGACTAGTGTTTGCGCAAGTTTTTCCGGGTGGTGACGGATCACAGTTTGCGGTCCTCCACTATCAATAACTTCGGTAGTATCCCGAATCAGTTCGGCCTCCACAATCTGCATATGCCCGAGATTATCCCGCTCCGCACTATAGAATATTTGTACGTTGGAGGGTCCTGCCATCTGCTTCGTCTCACTGGTAAGTTGAGAAATATGCTCTGTTCGATATAGCACGGAATCCATCGTTTTTCCTTCAGCGAAATCTTCGACCTGTATTGTTTCAAGCATGGAGAGCACTTCCTCCGAGTACATCTTAATCTGTGCGAACTTACCTGACAGTTCTTTCTGCCTATATCTTTCGATGATTTTCTCCGGCGCTGGTTGGTTGTTTACAATAATATAGTCTAACGACATTCCGGGGGCGTGAGCCAAGATTGCTTCGACATGTTCGGTAACCGAGTATCCATCCGTTTCGCCGGGCTGCGACATCACATTACAGATATAGATTTTTATCGCGTCTGATGATTGAATGGTCTCGGCAATTTGCTTAATCACAAGGTTGGGCATAATACTCGTATATAGACTTCCCGGCCCAATAATGATGGCGTCTGCATTAGCAATCGCCTCCACAGCCTCCGTGTGTGCAGCACACTCATAAGGTTCATCGTGATGCTGTTTGCCATTCTCACGCGGTTTCAGAAAGACGCGTTGAATGGGCTCTCGATTGGATCGCTCTGGGATGTTGGACTCGCCGCACACAATATCGCCACCGGCCAGTTCAGCACACAGTATCGTGCCGTCTAGGCTGACCGGTATAATTCTCCCTCGCGTGGAGAGCAGTTTAGAAGCTTCTTGGATAGCTTTTGGGAAGTTGCCGTTGTTTAATTCAGTGAGGGCAATGAGAAGCAGATTTCCAACCGTATGACCACCGAGATCGCCATCGCTCGAAAAGCGATATTCAAAAAGTTTAGCTAGCAGCTCATCGTCATTAGAGAGAGAGACTAGTAGCTTGCGAATATCACCCGGTGGGATCACATCGAACTCTTCAACCAATCGTCCAGAACTGCCACCGTCGTCCGACACAGAAACGATCGCCGCCAGATTATCTATATCAATAATCTCTGACCCCGCACGTCTGTTGCTTGTGTGTTGCTTTATGCCGCTCAACAAAGATGATAAGCCGGTGCCGCCACCTATGCAGACTAGTTTGAGTGCATCTATCATGATAAACCTCCATCAATACAGCACAACAGTAATCTATTAAAATTGACGCTGAGAGGACGTTTGCGTTTCAAGAAAAATTGCCGTTAAGTAAGACTCGTCGCGTACCTAAAAGAGTTTAGTCACTAGTTGGAGACACGCTGCATCAAGGATTTCAGTGTATCAAGCGTCGAATTGCAAAGTTCCTGTGCCTCTTCAAAGGTTAGCGCTTCGCTAAAAACACGAATGACCGGCTCTGTGCCAGACTTCCGAATATTGACCCATCGGTCTTCCCAAACCCGTTTCACTCCATCTGCCAGATCAAGTGTCTCATCAGTATAGGTTTCAATCGCAAGTTGAAGCACTGCATTAGCGATATGTTGCGAGGGCACCTCCAGTCTCTCCTTACAGATAGCATAACTTGGGATGGCAGCGATAACATCTGAGATTGTTGATGTGCTTGATTCCACGAGAAGTTGTACAATCGCAGCTATTGACGCCATCCCGTCAGTAGTATATTGGAGTTCTGGATAAATCACACCTCCTGTTCCCTCACCACCAATGACTGCACCCGTTTCACGCATTTTCTCGACAACGTATCCGACGCCGACCGGCGTCCGGTGCAGTTTTACGCCGTGCCGCCTCGCCACGTCATCCAACATACGACTGGTTGATACGGTTGCAACGATATCGCCTTTTCGCTTATTGAGCAGAAAATCCGCTGCAAGGGCGAAGGTGTATTCGCTGCTCAGCGGAGTGCCTTCCTCCGTGGCAAGCACTAATCGGTCCGCATCGCCGTCGTGTGCGAGACCGAGATCTGCGCCTTCTGATTTGACAGTCTCACAGAGTCGGTCTAAGGCATCAGGCGTTGGTTCCGCTGGGCGAGGAAAATAGCCATCGGGGACGCAGTTCAGTTCAATTACTTCGCAGCCCAGTTCTGTCAGCAAGCGAGGACTAATCACACTTCCCGCCCCGTTAGCACAGTCGATTACGACCTTTAGCCGACGTGACTTAGTTTGATTACGCACGACCCAATCACAACTGAGCACGCCGGCGATATGTTGATCAATAGCAGTATCAATTACTGTAACTTCGCCCTGTTTATCCCAAGTTGTCAGCTGAAACGCTCCCGACTCGTAAATCTGCATTAGGCGTGTGCGTTCGGCCTCACTTAGAAGCCTACCAGATTCAGATGCAAATTCGATGCCATTCCAATCAATTGGGTTGTGGCTCGCCGTAATCACCAGACTTCCGACGGCGTTCAGCGCTTTTGAAATAAATAAAACTGTGGGTGTTGGACAAACCCCCACGTCAATCACCTTACAGCCGGTCGCGATGAGGCCAGCGAGGATCGCATGATATACCATCGGGCCCGACGTGCGTGTATCTCTGCCAACCACGACGGTTTGTCCCCTGATTAACGTGCCGAATGCGGCTGCAAAGCGGGTTAATTGGCTGGGATCTAATGCGCTACCGACTGTTCCCCTGACCCCTGAGACACTGATGATCAGATCTTCATGAGATCTCGCTTCGTCCAATCTGTAGACTCCTGTTGTTCAATAATTCAGACTCGATTCCAACGTGCTAGTGCTACACAACAGATTCCGATCAGTATCTGCCAGGCGCAAACAATGTGCCACGGAGGATAGACAACCCTGTATGATGGAACGGGCGTTAGTTCGTATAAGTGTGGTGTTCTAAACACATCGATCTCAAGTAGGTGGCACACAGCCATCAGCGGGTTGATATGCAGAAATGGCGGAATGATAGGTTCGAGATTTTGTAGATAACGGTCTAAGGGTGACAGCAGAAACACACCACCTATTAGAAGGCTCCACCCTAGGTATGTAGCCTGTGTTGCAAAGATTTCATGGCGCAACACGCGCCACCAAAATCCGCCAACTACAGCACCCAAAATAGTATAAATTGTAAAAATCAAGTGCAGTTGAATCACTTGCCGATGGGTGATGTTGCTGATTGATGGTAGGAGCATTGTAAAGACGATAGATGTGAGTGCAACGAAGCAGAAGAGGTAAAACTGGCTTCCTAATATAACGCTCAGCCAGACCCATCGAAGACGCATTCGGCTCAGTTGTAAAAAAATCGTCGACAGGGAATGTGCGAAATGCTTATTCAGGGCACTACATGCTAAATATGGGGAGACAATCAGGATAAGTAGAGCTTCTGACAGAAGGATGAGGTCTATGTACTGCCCCAGTTTTGCCCGAAACAGAAGCTGGCAGATGACGAGCAACAGAGCGCCGAACACAACGATAGCAAAACAGATTTTGTGGACTTTCCACTGATGGCTTATGACTTGGCTGAAGATTGGATTTTCAAAGCGGGGTATATGACGCATTTCATTACTTAACGCCTCTGGCTAGATTGCTCTTGCAACGCGTCCTGAATCTGCAATACTGTATGTGCGACGCCATAGAGGCCTGGATGAAGCTCTAGTGCCTGCTGAAATGCCTCTAGTGCTTCGCGGAGATTTCCGAGCCGAAGATAGCATTGTCCCAGTCCGGCAAACGCACCAAAATGGACAGGATTGAGGTTAATCACCTTTTTGCAATCATCGATAGATTGTTCCCACTCTTCTAGCATAAAATATGCGATTGCCCTTTGGTTATATCCTTCAGCGAATTCGGGTGCGGTTTGAGTTACTTCTGTCAAAAGGTCAACAGCTTCTACATACTGCTCTTTCTTGATATATGCCGAACTTTTTTGAAGCATATCATCGACAGCTTTATCACCGGAGCGAAACCAGATTGTCCACAATGCCTGCTCAGCACTGGAGCGCATATCGGGATCGCTCTGTTGGAGTGCTTTTACTAACGGGGCAACTGCTTCCTGGTCGCCAATTATACCGAGCGCATAAGCCGCTGCCTGTCGTGTTGGAGCAACTTCATCCGTCAAGTAATCAAGGAGGCTTTCTTGCGTATAATTTTGTAATAGAAGCTGTTTCAGTTTTTCTCTTTGTCCTTGGGTAGGATAACGAACGAGTAGTTTTGCTAGTTCCGAGAACCCATTTCGTTTTGCCATGATTGAACCCTCAATTGGCTGGATCTTTTGCTAGGTGAAGTTTTCTCATCTTATCATACGCTAACCATAATAACAAGATAAAAGTTAGTAGAATTAGGATTCTTAGTGGGAATTTTTGCCAATTGAAGAGGTCTTATTAGACACTAGAGGTCTTGCGCAATCTATCTATCTGCGATATAATGAGTTATACGTACAGCAAAGATGTAAAGCACAGAGTGATAAGAATGATATTGGATGATAGTTTTGAAGCTCATACATAACATTTAAGGAGATTTAACTATGGTACAGCAGTCACCGGCGAACAAAGCGCCTATCGGTTATGACGACACACCGATGATTCCGGGTTCAGAGTGGCGGGTCCATGATGGAACCCGTCCTCAACCACAAGTAATTGCCCCTGGGACTGAAAGTTCACAAGCAGCACCGGGTCAACCCCCATCAGATGCGATCATCCTGTTTGATGGAAGCGATCTTTCAAAGTGGATGGGGCGTGACGGAGCAGCCAAGTGGAGAGTTGAGAATGGTTACGTGGAAGTCACCCGCACAGGCAACATCGAGACCCAAGCGCACTTCGGTGACTGCCAACTACACCTCGAATGGGCTGCACCGGTAGAGGTAAAAGGAGACAGTCAGGGACGCGGCAATAGTGGTGTATTTCTGATGGGCAATTACGAGATTCAAGTGCTTGACGGCTACGACAATCCGACCTACGCGGATGGGATCACCGCTGCGATTTATGGCCAGTACCCGCCGCTAGTCAACGCCTGCCACAAGCCCGGCGAATGGCAGACATACGATATTTTCTTTACGGCACCGCGATTTGGCGGACAGAAACTGATCAGTCCAGCATACATCACTGTCGTCCACAACGGCGTACTCGTGCAAAACCACCGAGCAGCCATGGGACCAACAGGCCACAGGCGTGCTCCCTCTTATGACGAGCCGCATCCCGCTCAGGGACCGATAATGCTCCAAGATCATGGTGATCCCGTTCGATACCGTAACATCTGGATTCGTATCCTCTAGTGGATCACAATACCCCTTCGAGTTTCACCATTATGCTCCAACGTATTCAGCGAATCCTTTTTCGCACATGTGCCGCTCTTTTGACTGTGTTTGTTTTGGCAGAGGTCAACTATCCCCAGCTCTCGCCTCAAGCTCAATTGGCGATTTTTGCCATGTTGGGCTTAATCCTCGTTTTCCTCAAATACCCTATCCATCCTCGGTTTGAAGGATATATCGTTTTCCAAAGTCTAAACTTTGTTTTCGTCCTCGTGGTGGTAATCTGCTTTGGTTATATCCTAGTTCAAACGGAACCTCTGTTCAGACGATTTTGGATTGACGGTCAACAGCTTGGGGATCGAGCGGGGATGGGGACCACTAGGGACTACGTGATCGGGCTATTGGGGTTGCTTCTTGTCCTGGAGGGAACCCGTCGCGCTATCGGTTTGACCCTTTGTATCCTCTCTCTGGCCTTCTTGGCGTATGCAGCTTTCGGCCAATGGATGCCCGATTGGCTATTTCCGCATAGGGGCTATTCTTGGGAACGCATTGTCAGCCAGACCTTTCTACATAGCCAAGGGGTGTTTGGCATTGCCCTAAAGGTGATGTTCACCTACGTGTTCCTTTTTGTCCTGTTTGGCGCATTGCTGGAGAAAACGGGAGCCACCGGTTACATCATCAATTTCGCGAGGCGTCTGTTTCGTTCAAGCGTCGGAGGTCCTGCCAAGGTTGCTGTGGTTAGCAGCGGAGCGATGGGTTCGTTGTCTGGCAGTGCCGTCGCCAATACTGCCACCACTGGCACGTTCACGATCCCGATGATGCGCAGTTCCGGGTTCAGACCAACGGTTGCTGGAGGCATAGAAGCCGCGGCAAGTTCAGGTGGCGCATTGGTACCACCAATTATGGGTGCAGGTGCCTACATGATGCTCGAAATTGTCGAGCCAGCCGTAACCTATCTACAAATCATCAAAGCTGCACTGATTCCTGCGATCCTTTACTATACTGCGCTCCTGTTGATTGTCCACTTTTACGCCAAACGTGTAGGCGCATCAGCCGAAGTACCCCAAGAAGACGTAACCGAAATATGTCAGCCGAAGACAGGAATACAGGGGTTAGTCTTTTTGGTAGCGTTTATTACACTTATCCTCTTTCTCCTTCTCGGTTACACGCCGTTCCGAGCGGTCAGTCTCAGCTTGCTGTTCATCCTTATACTGATCGGTATTCGCGGTGTATGGGAGATACTGAATCAAGTTACCCAAAGTGATTCTTCGTCAACGCGAACATCAATTAGCCAGCCATTCCGGATTTCCACTAGACAGATTTGGATTGGGACTCGTCGAATGGTCGAAACGATGGAGAGAGCGGCTCACGGCGGTGTTTCGCTGATTGCAGCGGCTGCATGCGTGGGGTTAATTCTCGGTGTAGTCACTTTAACAGGGATCGGCACAAAATTACCGGGAGCCCTTTTGCCGCTTGCCGAAAACAGTCGTCTCCTCGCGCTTATTCTCTTGATGATCTCGACAATCATCCTTGGGATGGGATTGCCGTCGTCGGTGTGCTATCTGCTCATGGCGACATTGGTCGGACCGGTATTGACCGAATTGGGATTGGTTCCGCTTGCTGCTCATCTCTTTATCTTCTATTTTGGCATGATGGCGATGGTGACACCGCCTGTCGCTTTGGCGGCGTATACCGCGGCAGCCATTGCAGGAACGGGCATTATGCAGACGGGCGTTGCTGCGTTCCGATTTGCGTTGGTAGGGTTCGCGCTGCCCTATGCCTTCACTTTGAAACCGGAGCTATTGCTCCTATCTCCAGATGGTGGGACCGCCAGTTTTTTTGCCATCGCAGCAAGTATCCTGATTGCTCTTTTTGGAATTATATCACTGGCTGCAAGCGTTTCTGGTCATTGGTTTGCACCACTTGATTTTTGGAAACGGGCGGGGTTACTCGCTGTCGCTGCAGTTTTCTTCCTCACCCATGTCGGCTGGGTGCAATTAGCCGCATTTATTGCCATTGCAATTATCGGTTTTTTTAACTGGCGTTCAAGAATTTCTTTATTGGAACACCAGTAGCCCTTCATTTGGAAAACTAGCAAAGAAGTTGGGATATATCCTATACGGTCGATACGAGTTTCTGGAAATCATTGCATAGATTGCGACAAAGAGATGGTCTTATCTACGATTAAGTACCCGCCGATTGCTGAAGGAGCGACAGCCGAAGTTTTTGCATGGGATGCGGATAAAATTCTTAAACTGTATCATGAGGGCGCTTCACCGGGGGAAGCTGAACAAGAAGCTGCCTGCGCTTCTATCGCGCATGACGCAGGTCTGAATACACCCGCAGTTATTGATACCATCAATATTGAAAACCGTCAAGGTATCATTTTTGAAAGAGTGCAGGGTGTAACTATGGTGGAGGCCATCATCGCCAATCCTCAAAAACTTGTCCCATACGCACATCTTCTAGCAGAGTTACAAGCTGATGTGTCCACCCGTACTACATCCAAGCTGCCTTTACAGCGTAAACGATTGCAGCGTCAAATTCAAAGTGTATCTCGATTAGCCAAAGAGACTAAAGTAGCCATCTTAACCGGCTTAGATCGACTTCAGGACGACAACGAGATCTGTCACGGTGACTTTCATCCAGGGAATATCTTGCTAACGGCTGAGGAACCTGTTATTATTGATTGGGTAGACGCCACCCAAGGATCACCGGTGGTCGATGTCGCTCGCACAACCCTACTTCTTCAAATCAGCGAACTACCCTCTAGCATGGATGAACCGCGTCGTCAAAAAGCTGCCGAACTTCGTCATCTGTTCTGCGAGGCTTATCTAGAACACTACAGGCATATACAATCAATTTCGCGTAAAGCGATTGCTCGCTGGGAACTCCCTGTGGCTGCTGCTCGGCTATCTGAAGGAATCGGTAATGATGAGAAAGCTGAACTCTTAGAGATTATCAACGCCGCTTTTCCATGAAGCATGGAGGCATATATAAATGAAGAAAACTTTTGTCCGATGGACGCTTTATGTTGGGATTGTTGCATTGTTTTTACTTCACAATGATTTCTGGTTCTGGAACAACCCAAAGGTCGTGGCAGGATTGCCTATTGGATTGCTCTATCATATTGGATTCTGTTTCGCAGCAGCCATACTGATGGTGCTGACAATCAACTATGCTTGGCCTCGTCATCTACAAGGTGACGATACTGATGAGTAGAAATCTATAATGATAGTTATCGTCGTTATCTTTGCATATCTGGGGCTTGTGCTGATTGTTGGGACTGTCAGCCATAAATTCTTTCGTGGTACCGGCGAAGATTATTTCGTCGCTAGCCGAACTATTGGACCTTTTGTCCTATTGATGTCTCTGTTTGGCACCAACATGACCGCCTTCTCCATTCTCGGTGCCTCCGGCGAAGCTTACCACAGAGGTATCGGTGTTTTCGCACTGATGGCTTCTTCGACGGCTTTGGTCGCTCCATGCGTCTTCTTTTTTGTTGGCACCCGACTATGGGCGATCGGGAAACGGTACGGCTATTTTACGCAGGTACAGTACTTCAGAGAACGGTGGGACAGTGATGGGTTTGGGCTGCTGCTGTTTATCGTCATTGTTGCACTTATCGTACCGTATCTGTTAATTGGCGTAATGGGCGGCGGCATCACCCTACATCAGATTACGAAGGGTCAGATTCCGCAGTGGCTGGGTGGGCTGCTGGTTTGTGCCGTAGTTTTCATTTATGTTTGCTATGGTGGTGTGCGCGGGACCGCTTGGGCAAACACCTTTCAAACCGTCGTTTTCATGACGCTCGGTGGGGCGACGTTTTTTATCATCGTGCATAAGATGGGAGGACTCTCCGCTAGCTTGACACAGGTGGCACCGGATCTGTTGATGCGTGGGAATCACATCAAACCATTGGAGCTGCTAACCTACACCTGCATCCCACTATCAGTGGGGATGTTTCCTCACATCTTCATGCACTGGCTGACAGCAAAAAGCGCGGGCACATTGCGTTATCCCGTGATATGGTATCCGATCTGTGTTGCAATCGTATGGATTCCAAGTGTGTTACTCGGAATTTTGGGAAGCGTAGACGTGCCGGGACTCAAGGGACCTGAAGCCAATTCAGTTTTGGTGCAGATGATTGAGCGCCATGCGCCCGGGGTGCTCGCAGGACTTCTGGGTGCAGGGGTCTTTGCGGCGATTATGTCTTCTCTCGACTCCCAGTCACTATCCATTGGAAGTATGTTTACGCACGATATTATTCGTCATTACAGAGTATATTCTGATCCGGCGAAGGAGGGATTGAGCGAAAAGGGGCAGGTCTTGGTTGGGCGACTTTTCGTTTTCGGGATACTTTTCTTGACCTACCTGCTTTCGCTTGTTCTTAACCGGAGTATCTTCAAACTCGCTGTCTGGTCTTTTACAGGATTCGCCTCGCTTTTCCCAGTTGTTCTCGCCGCGCTCTTTTGGAAGCGCAGTACCAAATACGGCGCTTTCGCCTCTGTTATCAGCGTTGTGGTGTTATGGGTCTATTTCTTTATTCAGGGTTGGCAGGTCCCCGGTTACACAGTAGGTAGCAGTGGTGTCATGCCGGTAGCAGTCATTATCGCTGTTTCTTCCGTAACGATGATCATCGGTTCCCTAGTGAGTAAACCGCTAGATTCAACTGTAATCCAGAAATTCTTCCCAGTGGATTCCTAAGTTCATTTACGTTTCACGTTTTATCCTCCATGTTTGATGCATCATGAAAATCGCCTATATTGCTGCAGGTGCTGCGGGCATGTACTGTGGCACCTGTATCCATGATAACACGCTTGCCGCAGCGTTGCAACGCAAGGGGCATGACGTTGCCTTGATCCCAACCTACACGCCCATTCGGACCGATGAAGCCGATGTTAGCATCGATCGCGTTTTTTACGGTGGAATCAATGTATACCTTCAGCAGAAGTCGGCACTCTTCCGCCATACCCCTTGGATGGTTGATCGATTATTCGATAGTCCCTCGCTGCTCAATGGATTAACGCGTTTGAGTGCGTCCACCAGTGCGCAAGATCTGGGTGCGCTTACCGTTTCAGTGCTTCAGGGAGAGGAAGGACAACAGAAAAAAGAGTTGGAAAAGTTGGTTAAATGGCTGAAAGATTCCTATCAACCCGATTTGGTTCAACTCACCAACTCCATGTTCGTGGGATTCGCAAGGGAAATGAAGAAGGTGTTAGGCGTTCCGATTCTATGCGCCCTTCAGGGTGAGGACATCTTTCTGGAAGACCTCATAGAGCCGTATAAATCGCAAGCCTTAAATCTACTGCGAGCAAGGGCTTCGGAGGTGGATGGATACCTCGCTCCCTGTCAATATTATGCGGACTTCATGGCTGAGTATCTAGATGTTCCGGAGAACAAAATCGATGTCGTGCGTCTCGGTCTGAATTTGAGCGAGCATGGAGTAGCTCAGAAGCACCTCGACGAAAACCCTTTTGTCATCGGCTATTTGGCGCGGATCTGTCCTGAGAAAGGGCTTCATCTGCTAGCAGACGCGTTCCATCGTTTGACAAGTCGGTTCGGGTCAGATAACCTTCGACTCAAGGTCGCCGGCTACCTTGGAAAAAACGATGAACCGTATCTTGAACAATTGGTAAACCAGATTGATGCGTGGGGCTTGTCAGAAACCTTTGACTATTGGGGCGAAGTCGATCGGCACCAAAAGATCACCTTCCTTAACGGTCTCCACGTCTTATCCGTGCCGACCACATACAAGGAATCAAAGGGGCTTTTCATTTTAGAAGCACTTGCCAACGGTGTTCCAGTTGTTCAACCTAGACATGGCAGTTTTCCTGAATTTATAGCAGCGACCGGTGGCGGCATATTGGTGGACACCGAATCGCCTGACGCCATTGCGGAAGGAATATCTCAACTCATGAGCGATCGGGATTACAGGGAACAGTTAGGGCAGCGGGGCAAGGAAGCCGTACATAGCGGGTTTAGCGACGATGTAATGGCAGAGGCAACTCTAGCAGTTTATCAAAAATATATCGGTTGATAGGAGGATTTTGGATATACATGACTTGGTTGGTATTTACACTTATAGCGACGACAGCATCAGGAATTTTCGGCGTTCTTACCCATGCAGGGCAGAAAGCAATGGCGGATTCGGCGAATGGTCAATACAAGGCACTTCTTTTCGCAGGGGTGGGCTATTCATTGGTTCAATGGTTGGATCGGGAGTGATGTTGACCATACATGGCGCACAATGGAGTTTCCCAATGAACGGGGTGGGCTTAGCAATCCTAGCAGGAGTTGCCACTGTTGGGGTGATTTTCTGCAACCTCTTGGCATTTGCAGCACAGGGCACGCCGGCTGTGGTCATGACCATCGTTTTTGCCGGTGTGCCGCTTGTCAATGCAGCTGTTTCTTTGGCGGTAGATACACCGCAAGCGGGAGGCTTACGGTGGCAGTTTATTGTTGGTCTGCAATTAGCGATATTCGGCGGTTGCATGGTGACAATTTATAGGCCGGGGATGTAACAAACTTTCTCAACTTAACTACTCGTTGAGGTGGGAATATAGGAGGATTTTGATGCGTATGACTTGGTTAATATTTGCACTTATGACTGTTGCATCGTGGGGACTCTACGGTGTCCTTCTGCATACAGGACAGATATCGATGAGCGATCCGGTGCATGGACGGTACAAAGCGTTTCTTTTTGTCGGAATTGCTTACTTGTTGACGGCGGTCATCGGCTCGGCAATTATGTTGGCGATCAACGGTGCTCAATGGACTTTTCCGGCGAAGGGATTGGTCTGGTCAACACTTGCAGGACTTGTAGGCGCGGTGGGTGCGTTTGGCGTCCTCTTGGCGTTTGGAGCAAAAGGCACCCCGCCTGTGGTGATGTCCATCGTTTTCGCCGGCGCACCGATTGTCAACGCAGTGGTGGCGACAGCGCTACATCCGCCCGCGGGGGGTTGGGGCGCTTTACGGTGGCAGTTTGTTCTCGGCATCCTGTTAGCGGCGATTGGCGGTTGTCTGGTGACGCTTTTTCGACCAGGATCGTAGAGTTTTTTATTGTGAAGAGAACACAAAACGCATGCACACCGGGATAGCTATCTATTTATATCCCTCCTCTGACTCTTAACAATTGGTCGTGGATCTGCTCCCAATCGCTACGACGATTGCCGATAAGGATAAGCCGATCCGTCCCTTGAATCTGGAGGTCTAGCGGCGGGTTAATCATGTGCTGGTTGTCTCTGAGGATGCCAATCGGAATAACCTCCACTTTCAATTCGAGCAGTAAGGATTGCAGCTCACCGAAGTTTATCCCATCAATATCAACGGTTTCGCTATACAACTCACTCCCTTGCGCCTCAGTCAATAATTCTCGGACGGCATGGGCAAGTCCGCGGTCACGTACCTCTTGCGCTAACACCTTTGCGGCGATATTATTGGTGGGAATCACTGCATCACATTGGAAAGATCGGAAAACCGCCAAGTGTTGGATACTAGTACATTCGGCTATGGTCCGAATCCCCGGATGCAACGTCTCAATCAGCGAAACCGTCGAGGCGGTAATCGCATCTGCCGCGTGTTCCTCAATCCTTGGCGCGAGGATGAGCGCGGCGTATGCCATCTCAATGTTTGCCCTTTTCCACGTCTCTTCTTCTAACGATGCGCCCCGTACAAAGTAGACATCGGAACGGTTGAAGTGCAATTCATCGACATTATCCGCTAAGATGACGAGGGATCTGTGTGCTGTCACTTTATCCGATGAAAGCTGCTCTATAATTGCGTTGACCTTCAATTCAGATGGGTAATTGACGATGATGATATGATCTTCCACAAGATCACGGCAATCAATCAGTCCGTGCCGTCGTTCATTGTGCCTCTCCACGCTTGTATCCACAATCTGAGTAATCACATAGGGAAACGAAGCCAATCCAATCCCGTACAACAAAACCATCGTCGCAATCCGTCCACCAAGCGTTGCTGCGGAGTAATCCCCATAGCCGACGGTCGTTATGGTCGTAAAACTACACCAGAAGGCATCCCAAAGGGTCAGATCTGTTTTCACTGATTTTTCAAAGAAGTAGAAACATGCGGAATTGAGAATGATAGAAACCAGCACAATGAGTCCCGCCACTGTAATACGCTGAATGTGACGGTTACGGCTCGCGCGGCGCAACCGGCGAAACCAAAATTTGAATAACATTTGCATTGTCCGCTCCTTTGAACCGTTAAATCGAGTCTATTCAGTCCGCTCTCCGTCTGTTCTGCAGACGCCCTCAGAGCAAGAGAAATGGTGCGTTGTGGCAGCATATCTCTTCATTGAAGGGCTCGGTTGGACATCCTGCTCAACCGAGCTAAAACAGTAGATCCGCTTCGCCGGTTTCCGGCGGAGCAGCGCCTCCCTTGTCACCTCCAACGGTGAGATAGAACTGAAAGCCCGGTTCGGTGACAAAACCGATATTAAAGGCCGCCGTATCGGAAAGTTTGTATCGGAATCCGATTCCGATTAGGTCGTTGATAGTGATACCACTGAGGGCACGTCTTCGCGAAAAATCAGCCACGAGCCAAAAGTTATCCGAGAACGCAAATTCAGTCCCAAGCTGCCAGAGCAGCTGAAATGAATCGGTTGATTTGAGCGATTTGGAGGAGAGATAGCTACCGACACCCGCATGCACCCTCATGAACTGACCAAACCGCTGTGTTCCTACCAGATAGGTGTTAATGCCCATAAATGGAAAGCTGTCAGCGGGTGAGGCATCGGCGAACTCCTTGTCCGAATTGAGCTGATCATCCGCGGTAAATCCGAGCTGCACATCGCCTCCAATTGATATACCGGGTAAACCGTCCTGTAGGTCGGGTTTAATATTATGCTTCAATCCGACAACGAGATCAAAGATAGATTGTTCATAAACCCGTCGATCTTGCGTTCGGTCAATCGATTCGTCTGCGTCATAGGTGTCGCCAATCCGATAAAAGTCGGGTACAATCTTACGTGCGCCGCCAGTCGAGAAGGTTGCGCCTAGGAGGAGATCTAATCGCTCACCAATGCCATAGGTCAATTGAGCCGGAATCAAGAAGGTATTCACCTCGAATTCGACATTATGTAATCCCTCAAAATTGCCGATGACCACGCGCTGCGGCTGCTTGGGTGTCACATCAATGTTTTTTCTATCAACTTGAAACATCCCCACAGACGTTGTGTAGCCACCTTTACCCAAGGTATCGGCGGTTTGCATTACACCAAGTTGTGTCACTGGTGGACCTTGTGCGAGGAGAGATGTTCCCGCAAGTGAAAAAAAAGTGAAGAGAATAAACAAAATGCGCTGTTGAGTTATGTGAGGAAGGTGCATATCGATCCTTAGAAGTTATCTGTATTTTGGATAGTACCAATGTTATTAGCGTGCTTCAACTCTCTCGCTTTCGTCGCGAATGCCGTTGTCCTGAGGCGTGTCGTCAAACGCTGCGACGAAGTATCGCCGGGGAGCGAGGTCCTGCCCGTCCAGAATAAACTCTTCGCCGGTCAAAACTATACTTGCTTCTTTCGCATCCACTCTCCGTCGGGCGATCAAATCTTGTCCAACAACAAGATTCCCTCCAGATTCTTTCGTTGCGTAGACTACATAACCTGCGACGTCGGGTTCCCTGTTCCTTGACCAAGAGACGTAGGCGTCATACCGAGCGCCTCGAGGACCAAATGCCAGTCGAACATTTTGGGGTGGCAAGGGTGGCAGGTTGGGAGAAGTAGCTTGAATCACTTTTACCCCTTCAACGCCAAACCGGTCAACAGCAATGACACGGTAAATTCTGGTGGCATTGTCCCGTTTGAAGTCCATATCAAAAAAGTACGGCTGGTCTTTCGGGAGTTCGGCACGGAGGCGAAATGGCAGGAATTCCCCAGCTAAACTCTGTTGAGACACAGCCACACGGAATTGCTCAAAATCGTTGGGTGCCTCATAGTCCTGCCAGAACAGCTTAACGGTCAAATCGTCTAGATCATCGCCAACAATGACGTTAGGAATAGGTGGGGCTATGCTCGGTGTTGCACTCGCTGTTTGCCACATTCGGCGTGGATCTTCGCTATCGGTCGGAGGTGCATTGGGATCGGGGACTTCGACCCCGTTTGCATCAATATATGAAATCCGATAGATATAACGGTGACGCTCCCCACTGACATCATTAAATTGGTCATTTTTTAGATCTTGTGTATCAACAAACTCTGTCGCTGGACGCTCGCCGTTTTCCCCAAGTACCTCACCAACAAACTCAAAGGTCGAATCCGCATCGCCCGTGAATTGCCGATAAATTCGATACCCGATAATCCCTTCGTGGCCGTTGTCTGCCCACGACACCGTTACCTGTTCATCGCCGGGCAGGAGTTCTAAACCGATAGGCGATCCGGCCGTACGCAGGTTTTGAGGGTCAAGTGGATTGGCGAAATCCTCATTACCCGTACAACCGGCGGAGAATCCCGCTGCAATAAGGAGCATAAAAAGAGCTAGTAATCGAAACGGAGATGATATCATGGTTTCAGAATTTCCGTTGAAGGGTGAGAGCAGCCTCACCTGTTCGTGGATTGTAACTCGGATTGAAGCTTAACTGGCCTGAACGGGATGGGGGTGATTCGGAAATGACATCCAGCTGGTCAAAAATCGAGATGAGTACCGCAAGTCCAACAAATCCGATGCCGGTTCGGGACATCCCAATGCTCAGGCTGCGTTGGGTCTCGTAATCGTCCCGATGCTTTGCTAGGTCGCTCTGGATCCCGGTGGATAGGTATTGGTCGTAGGTGTCCTGTGCTGAATTAGCGACGAAGACACTTCCAAATTTTAGGGCAACCCCGGAGGTAAACAGCCCAATCGTCAATATACGCGACCGATCGGCAGCTTGCGTGGAAGAAACCGCTATCATCACAATTATGATACAGCAGATCCCGATTCGCAATCCCACCTTGTTATTTTGGTATGTATACATGCCGACGTCTCCTCTGCGGCTGTACGCCTATTTACGGATCTCTTGCTGACTGTGTTCTTAGTGTCTGATTATACCTGATCCGATTTTTCGTTGCAAGTTTTTTTGGAGGGATGTTGCAGCTGTGGGTGGGATGCGAGTGGAAGCTATGAAGACGGGGCGACCGCAGGGTCGCCCCTACAAATGGGGTCGGTAAGGAGGCTGATTAGCATTTTGAATCTATTGTTCCTTAATGCCGCGTCACCGCGTTTTTTGGTTTACAGATCACGCCGCCCGAACATCAAATCCACTCTCTTTGACGGCGCGGGCATAGATCTCCGCGTCCAGATTCAGACCGAAACCGGGCGAGTTGGGGACACTGACAAGACCATCAGAGATTGAATATCCGGAGCCGTCCAAGCCGGGGGTGTCCGCTTCGTCCCATTCGGTGAACTCAAACCCTTGGATCGCCGCAGATAGGTGACACGACACATAGTTGCCGTAATGCCCGCCGTAGTGATGCGGTGCAGAGCCGACGTTCCACGCGTCAAGTTGGGGTCCAAGCTCTAGCCAACGGGAGAAACCGGGGTGGAAGATGTCGTACTGGACAATATCGACCAACCCCTCCTCCGCCCACTGGAGCAGATTGAGCGAAGCACCACCCTCTCCATCAGCGATCTTCGTCCCTATACCTTCCGCATTGAGCCACTCTTTCAGATTCGCGTAGAAGCTGCCATCCTCGTGGAAAGCCTCCTCCATCCAATACACCTTTGCCTCAGCGGTCTCGCTCAACACCTGCTTGGTCAGGTTCAGGTTGTAGCCGTTGTTGGCATCAATCAGGATGGTAGCATCGGGTCCGACAGCGTTCCTGACAGCACGGATCACCAAAATATCGCGATGGGTCCCCTGTTCAAGCGGCATGTGCATCGCACCGCGCCCCACCTTAATCTTGTATGCTTTGTGTCCCCGTGCTTTGCCTTCTAACGATTCGGAAGCAATCAACGCAGCCGCTTCGTTATCATCTGCTAGATGCAGGTCGTCGATATACAGCGACGTATCGTAACAGCGTGCGCGGAAAACACCATCCGCATCGGGTTCGCCACCAAGCATCTCATACACCGGCTTTCCAGCCAGTTTTCCAGCGAGATCCCAGAGCGGGTATTCGAGCGCACGGAAGCGTTCACTGACGCCGTTTTCGGCGTCAAACGCCTCACTCAAGGGAGCACCGACGAGCCCTGCGGCGTCCTCCTCAGACATACGCGACAGACCGAAACCGGTCGCACCGTCATCAGTGGTGATGCGTGCAATGGGAGGTCGCACATGCAGTCCATGTACCTGTAGGCGTGAATTACACCCCGCTTGCCGTGGACGTGTGCCAACAAGCGGCACGCATTCAATACGATCTATTTTTGAGTTGTTCATGTCTACTCCTTATTTGGGTTGTGAGTATGGTCTGAAATTTGAG
>JAGWBT010000007.1:39674-41529 GCA_021295755.1 Candidatus Poribacteria bacterium | reverse complement strand
GGAGATGTCTTCTCTTGGAGCCATAATGCAGGTATGGGATGGGCTCCCGGTGAACTTAATCGGAGAGAGTTTCTTATCCTTAGCACACAAGGGGGTATCCGCGCACCGGACGGGAGTCCGATTGCACTTGGCTACCACACCGGGCATTGGTAGGTTGGCTTGTTGATGCAGGCTGCCGCCGAGGAATTCAAAGAACTCGGCATGATCCCGTTTGGCGGATTCTGCTCGGATCCAAGAGATCGACGCACACAGGGCACCCCCGGTATGATGGACAGTCTCGCCTACCGTAACGACGCCGCAATAGTTTTCCGGCGGCTCATTCGGTCAATGCCGACGCGTAAAGGGGTGATGATGGTTGCAACCTGTGACAAGGGACTTCCCGCCACGATGATCGCAATCGCTGCGATGCGCGATCTGCCGTGCGTATTAGTCCCCGGCGGTGTGACATTGCCGCCCACCGAAGGTGAAGATGCAGGCAAGATTCAGTCCATCGGTGCCCGTTTCGCGCACGGGGAGATCTCCTTGCAGGACGCTTCTGACTTCGGGTGCAAAGCGTGTGCAAGTCCGGGGGGCGGATGCCAATTTCTTGGGACTGCTGGAACATCGCAGGTCGTTGCAGAGGGACTAGGGATGACCTTACCCCATTCCGGGCTAGCACCATCGGGTCAACCGATCTGGTCGGATATGGCAAAGCGGTCTGCCCGTGCTTTGGTTAATCTCGACGCAAAGGGCATCAAGATGGGTGATATTTTGACGGATGAAGCGGTTCGGAATGCCATGATTGTCCACGCTGCCTGTGGGGGTTCGACCAACCTACTCCTGCATATCCCCGCCATCGCACATGCGGCGAAACTCGATCGCCCAACCGTCGAAGATTGGATGGAGATCAATTGGCAAGTCCCTCGCCTCGTCGATGTCCTACCTAATGGTCCTGTCGGTCATCCAACGGTTCAGGTCTTTCTAGCGGGTGGTGTTCCTGAAGTGATGCTGCATTTGCGGGCGTTAGGTCTGTTGAACGAAGATGTGCTCACCGCTTCAGGCGAACCCCTTGGGCGGAACCTCGATTGGTGGGAGAAATCAGAACGCCGCCAACGTGTCCGAGATCTCTTGATGGAGCGAGATGGAATCAATCCGGACGATGTGATTATGACCCCGGAAGCCGCAAAAGCGTGTGGGTTGACCAGCACGGTTACTTTTCCGCGTGGCAATCTCGCGCCGGAAGGTGCCGTCATCAAAAGTACCGCGATTGATCCCAGCGTCGTTGACGAAGATGGTGTTTACAGAATGACCGGGCGGGCGCGTGTCTTTGTGCGTGAGCGGGATGCGATTCAAACGCTCAAAAGTAGTGGAGACGACCAGATCAAGCCGGGAGAGGTAATGGTGCTTTGTTCCCGCGGTCCGATGGGATCTGGTATGGAGGAGGTCTACCAGATCACTGCAGCGCTCAAGCATCTTTCGTTCGGTAAGCAGGTTGCCCTAATCACCGATGCGCGCTTCTCCGGCGTGTCAACCGGCGCGTGCATTGGACATGTCGGGCCAGAAGCGTTGTCAGGCGGACCTATTGGCAAGTTGGTTGACGGCGATCAGATCCAGATTCGCGTCGATCGGAATCGGCTTGAAGGGAGCATTGATTTGGTCGGTCATGGAGACCAGATCTTCGGTGTTGAGGCAGGTACGCAGGTCTTAGCCGAGAGGTCGCCACGTCCGGACCTTGCCCCTGACGATCTGCTGCCGGACGATACGCGTCTGTGGGCGGCACTCCAGAGCGTTGGTGGTGGGACATGGGGCGGCTGCGTCTACGATGTAGATGCAATTATTGAAACACTTGAAGCCGGTATGAAGCGTGAAACGTAAA
>JAGWBT010000007.1:38236-39361 GCA_021295755.1 Candidatus Poribacteria bacterium | reverse complement strand
GGTGTGAAGGACATCCTCATCGCCAACCAAGTTGTTGGACCGCAGAAGGTTGCCCGTTTGGTCAATTTACGGAAACATGCGGATGTCATGGTCGCTGTTGACTGTGAGGAGCATGTGGAAGCTATTGACCGTGCAGCCCGTGAGAAGGGCGTGCGTGTTCGCCTCGTCATTGAGATCAACACTGGGATGGATCGGGCTGGTGTGGATCCTGGAGAACCCGCTCTCGCTCTGGCTCGTAAGATCCATGGTAGGGAAGGCGTACAACTTGCGGGGCTCTTTACATGGGAATCTATCGCGCTCCGTATCGAAGATCCGGGGGAGAAAAAGCGGATGATCGACGATGCGCTGACCTCCGTTACAGACACCGCACAGAAATGCCGGAACGAAGGGATGCCCATCGACATCATCAGTTGTGGTGGAACAGGAACTTACTGGATCAGTGCTTTCCAGCCGGGTATCACAGAGATTCAGGCGGGCGGTGGAATCTTCTGTGACGTTATTTACCGTCATCAGTATGGTGTAGAACATCCGTACGCCCTTACAGTCCTTGCCACAGTTACCAGTCGTCCCGCTCCTACGCGGATTATCTGCGATGCCGGGAGAAAGACCATGAGTGTGGGCGCAGCAGATCCCGATCCTATTATAGATTCGGGCGTGGAATCAGTGGGGTTGTCGGCGGAACATGGGACGGTGAAACTCACTGAGTCGAGCGAAACGCCGCGTGTCGGAGACAAAATCGAGTTTGTTATCGGCTACTCAGATGTTACCGTCGCGCTACACGACGAAATCTACGGTATCCGCGATGGCGTTGTCGAAACGGTTTGGCCCCTTCTCGGACGTGGACGACTGCAATAGGAAAACCGTGAAGGATTTGGGTTGCATATTTGGAAGGATTTTATCAAAAAATCCTTTAGGTCTAAGCCCCAAACATTTATGTTTGGGATACAGATTGCTTTAGCAAGTTTTTCTGTTGACTTCAAATGTTGAAACTGTTCTAATTGTCTTTAGAGGTTGGGTATCCACTATCTATTAGCAGGGGTCAAATCCGCAATAGTTTAGCATATACCGACGGGTATTGGGATACCCATTAACCTCATCAAAGTTGCCCTTCGGGGCAGTGGGCGG
>JAGWBT010000007.1:0-38209 GCA_021295755.1 Candidatus Poribacteria bacterium | reverse complement strand
GTTTGACCGCACAATTAGCTCTCCTAGCGGAAAAGGACTCGCAAGAATCCCAATCCTTTAGGATTGCGGAGTATGTCAACAAAAGATCGTTTTCTCAGGCGTATCTGTCAAGCGGCGACTGTTCGTTGATCAACATGATAGATTGTCCGTCAGCAACGATACGATAGGTGCGACTGAGAAACGGTTTCCCTTCCAAATGAAGGAGTGCCTCTGGCAAATCTTTCGGGCGTTTCAGTCCCCACCACAGCAGATCGCGTCGGCTTTCTAAACCGCTGCGCTGTAAGAGTTGCCCTAAACCTCGACCTCTGAGCGTCAAACCCTCTCTGATAATCTGTGGGATTCTGTCCAGCACAACGATTGAGGTCGCGTAAGCGTGGATGGTCGGCTGCTGAGCGTCCTTTTGCTCCGTTTGCAGCACTACTTGACGGTCAATTATTTCTGTTCCTTTCTCAGCGTCGAGCCAAACATGATCCGTCGGTAGAGTTTGTGTCTCTTGATGGAGCAACACAACTTCGACCGGAGAGAATGTATAGGCTTCGATGAACTGTGTCACTGTTCCATCAATGACCAATAGGGCCCGCTGAAACGGCGTCAATTGACTCAGGTTCATTTCCTCTAAATCCGACGGTTTTGCAAACTGGGCGACAAAGAGATCCTTCATCCGTTTTGTGGAAATGTGGGTTTTCTCTACTGTCTGATTCAACGTCACTGTTTTAATCCCTTCTCTTGATTTGCCCCCAGAGTGCTGGCAACTTTTCTTTTCCTTCGACATGCAACGTGCCGGTATCAAATTCCTCCATAGCAGGGAGAATGGCTGGTCCTAATCCCTCTGCAACCCCACCAGCAGCGTAGATCTTATTCCCCACAATACCCGCTCCCAAGAACACCCTTGCTGTTGGCATGTCCGTTTCCTGCGACCATGTATCACTCGCGGGATCATACCTCTCAACTGTAGACAAACCCGGACCTTGCACGACAGCAGCACCACCGACTGCGTAGATCTGTTTTCCAACAACACCGGTTGCTAGGGCACTCCTTTTGCTTGGCATATCTGTTTTTGGTGTCCAAGCTTCCGCTGTGGGGTCGTATTCCTCAACGGTCGCAAGCACGGGGCCTTGCACGTTAGACGTGCCACCGAACAGGTAGATTTTTCCATTCACAGTTGCAGCAGACATTCCCGATCGAGGATTTGGCATGTCAACTTTTTGATCCCACTTGTCAGTCGCTGGATCGTATACTTCGACAACCGGTAGCACCGGACCGAAGTTTGTCGCTATGCCACCAATGGCGTAGATTTTTCCATTCACGACAGCAGTTGCAAAAAACACCCTTGCCGTTGGCATGTCGGCTTTCTGTGTCCAAACATTGGTTGCCGGATCATATTCCTCAACGGTCGAAAGCGCAGGCGCTTGGTTGTTCCAACCACCGAGGGCATATATCTTTTCATTGACGACAGCAGTCACGATTCCCGCGCGTGCGGCTGGCATATCTGCTTTCTGCGCCCATGTGTCAGTCGTGGGGTTGTAGACATCGACTCTGGCAATGGGTTCGGCGAGCATACCACCAATAACGTAAACCAACTCACCAGCTGCATTTACCGAGAAAAAGAGTCTTGGAAAAGGCATGTCGGTTTTTTTTGACCAGTTCCCCTCTGCCGCAAGACTAATCGGAGAGATAACCAACAGTCCACTTAGTACTAATCCAAGTCCAAGTGCCCAACCCAAAAACCATTTCATCAAGAAACTCCTTCATTTTTTACCCGTTCCTCATCACGCCTCGATTATGTTACGGGTTCCACCAATATGTCATCTTTCCGACAACTGTTGATTCCGAGAGGCCAATACTCCCGCTATCCTCGTCATAAACTTGGTTAAACACGAAGTAAAAGTCGCTACCTGGGCGGTAGATATAGTTGAGCAGGAAGTTAGTTGAAACGATATCGTCTGCGCTATTCCACTGTGCGAACAGCTTTGCAAAGAGACGGGTAGAGAAAGAGTAGACAACCCGGCTTGCTACCACGTTTGCATTGAAAGATCCTGTGGGAAGTTCGACCCGGTCAAATTGATACTGTGTTTCGACTACAAGTCGTCCGCTCGGTTTGAAGTTGGCGTCCATCTCGAAACCCCGTCGCGTGCCATCGAAGAAATTCCCAACATTCACCCCAAACTGTCCGGCGAACATCTTGCTTTCATCGGTTTCGACCATTACGCGGAACCAATTAAATTCGTACTCACCAACGGGAATAATAACATCATCATATATATCGAAATCTTCGTCGAGGTGCTCTGCTGTACGTCTGACTTGAAACGTAATCCGCTCACCATTGTTAAGTTCAATCCGACTATCGAGTGTGAGATCACGAGTTTCCAACTCATTTTCCTGAGTGAGAATATAGTCTATCTCCGGTCCTACCTGAATTTCGCGAATCCCAAATTTACGGGGGCGGGGTGTGTACTGCGTTTCACTATGGAATCGACGACTTCCTTGGTGTCGGATATATCCAACCTCTGGGTTGAAATTGTCACCGATATCGGTGTATCCAGCTGACAAGTCAAAGAGATCATTCCGCCAATTTGAACCGATGTACCACGCATTATCACCTCCGACATCCGCCTCTGAATCCGCTGTCCGTGCCCACAACCCACGAATCTCTAATCTGTCGGCTGGGCGATATGAGAAGTCAAGTCCACCGGCACGATTGTAATCATCTGAATCCTGCTTGTTAATGGCGATTAAACCGACACGAGAACCGCTGAAAAGGTCACGCGTCATCCTTAGCACAGAGTAGTTAGTGCGTGGCACATCGACAATTTCGTCGGGATCAGTGACCGATTCATCCGTGTGAAATTCATTGGTAAACACGTTGAGCAGGCCTACGCCGTAGGGCCCCATTTTTCCCGTAATCTTGCCACCTCCCATGATTGGAACGGGATGTCCGCCTTCGATGCCAATACGACGACTGTAGAAGAGGAGGAACGGAGGTGGACGACGAAAGCTAGGGCGCGGAACACCGAAATCGAAAAGTCCGGCGCCCTCCAAGAAGAACGGACGTTTCTCGGGAAAGAACAGGCTGTAGCGGGTGAGATTGACCTGTTCCTCATCGGCTTCAACCTGGGCGAAATCCGTGTTAAATGTCAAATCAGCGATGAGATTCGTGGTCACTCCGTACTTGAGGTCTAATCCAACCTCGAACTCCCCATCCGTCTTATCATCCTCTTCGGTTCGACTCACACCGGGCAAAACGTAAGGCAGCAATTCAATCTGTTTTTTCGGTTTAATCCCTTCTAAGCCTACTAGACTGCCCATGTAGGCGGTACGGTATTTCGCGCGGCCACCATACGATGAGGGGACCGGTGCCCATGTCCCTTCCTCATTGGTTCGGCGGATGCCACGCGACAAATTCAGGCCCCATGTCATCTGTTCATTCTCCTTGAAACGGAGTTGACCGAAGGGGATAGAAATTTCTGAGGTCCAACGGTCAGAATGAATTTGGCTCTGGCAATCCACCACCGCATCCCAATCCCGGTTAAAGCTATCGCCGCTGTTGGTTACTGCGGTATCCTGAACCGCTCCCAACGCATTAATGCGAAACGCAAACCCACTTCGTTTGTCGTTGTAGGTGTCGAGGATGAGGAAAACGTTGTCGTTTTCATGCAACTGACGAGCATCGCGTCGCATATCGTTGGCGACTAGCTTGGAAATATCTGAATCAAAACAGGTAAAACCGAAATAGATATTCTCTTGATCATAGAGAATGCGGACTTCGGTCGGTAGGCTCATAGACTGACCCGCATCCGGTTCGACTTGGCTAAATTGCCCAACAGGTTTGGCTTCCTGCCAGTCTGATTCATTGAAATCGCCGTCAATCTCAATACTACCAAAAGCCCGGTACGCCGCCGCCTGATACTCAATGGCGTTTTGGGATGCATTGACCATAAGGGGCGTTAAAGCGAGCAAATATGCAAATAAACAAACGAGCGAATAAGTTTTGTAGGGGGCTTTCCCTTGAGAGGGAGAACATCTCTGTAATTCACAATCCATGGACATCTTTCCTTTCGTTTTCGGATAGCTCGAATATGTGGTCAAATATTCGATGATGGTTCTGGTGAAGAAATTACTCCCCTTGCAGGTGTTGGATCAATATATCTCGTGTTACTGGTTGGTCAAAAGACATCAGGTAGATTTGGAGAGTGCCGCTCCGGTCAGAGACAAATGCGAGTTTTTGCCCGTCTGGCGAAAAGGCGGGTTGTACTGAGACACCGATGCCGTTGGTGATGCGTCGTTCATTCGTCCCATCTATATCCATCAGATAGATCTCAATGTCATCCATCCGTCCGGAGACGAAAGCCATGGTTTTCCCATCGGGCGCAATCACCGGGCTGTAGCAGTCATAGGGGTTGGGGTTCAGATGTGTTTCATCGGTGCCATCAATATTGATGGTATAGATCTGATGCAGCGGCTTGCTACGACCGGGGGCGACACGACGCGGGCCCGTACCTTCTGGACCTGCAGATACAAACGCAATCCGTTTTCCATCCGGGAAGAAAGTTGGGCTGCCCTCATCTGCCTCGCTATCGGTGATGGGTGTAGGAATGATTATTCCTTCACCCACGTTTTCCAGATCAACGTCGTTCAAATCTAGGGTGTATAGGTCTAAGGTTCTATCCCTGCTTGCCTCATAAACCACACGCTTCCAATCGGGCGATAAACACGGTGCACGGACACCCAGTCCAAGTGGTAACAGTTCGTGTGTTACTTCTCTATCGAGGCGAGTGACATAAATACCCGCGTAGACCGGCGTTGTTCCATCGCTCTGGAGAACAATATGGATTTCGCCGGCACTTTTTGGTTCGCGGCTGTGCACTATATACCGTGAATCGCCCAGAAAGCGCGGCGAATCGTCATTGAAATCCGGTGTGAACGTTACCTGTTGGAGATTGCTTCCATTCACATCCATCAGATAGATTTCGCCATTACCTAACCGGGATGATGCAAAGGCAATCTGTTCGCCATCGGGAGAAAAGCTCGGCGAGTAGTTAGCTGGATTTCCCTTTGTAATCTGCACCACTTGGTAAGCATCACTGACCAGTCCTGCGACCTGTTGTATCACCGCGCTATCCGATGTAGAATGGACAATCGCGCGCAGTTGATTAACCCCCTCCTTGCGAACCCCCAATCTCAGATAAATCTTCGCTAGCTGGAGTCGTGCCATCGCGCGGTCTTCGGGTTGGGCAACGTACAATCGAATTGCAGCTTTGAACTGGGGAATCGCGCGATCGTAGTTTTCCAGTGCTTCATGTGCCTGTGCCATCAAAATCCGGGCTTTCGGGTTCCTATCGTCGGCGGCAATGACCTGCGCTAGCAAGGAGACCGCTTCATCATGTCTGCCTGAACGGATTAGCTCCTCACTCTGCCGGAGGGATTCGTCTGTTCCAGCGCAGCCGATGACGAATAGGAGGGGTAGCAACGTGCAACATAGTGCGTGAAACGTGATGCGTGATGCGTAATGCGTAAAACGAGAGATCGTCTGCTTTGCCTCCTTCCTCTGAAGAGGTGGTTAAAGTGAGATTGAGGATGATATTGAACCCAAACGCCTAAAGATGCTTTTTTGACGCATTTGTGCTGAATTTGTTTATTCGTGTCTTAGAGCTTCAATCGGAGACAACTTTGCTGCTTTCCATGCCGGATACGCCCCAAAGAAGACACCAATCCACGCTGCAACGAAAAACGCCACCGCTGTATACATCGGTGAAATAATTGTCCGCCACCCCCAGAGTGATGGCACCATTTTCGACCCGAATACCCCTACCCCAATCCCAATCAGACCGCCAAGAATCGACAGCGTCATCGCCTCGATTAGGAACTGGATTAGGATGTCATGACGTTTGGCACCTACTGCCTTCCGTAAACCTATCTCTCTTGTGCGCTCTGTCACCGACACCAACATGATATTCATAATCCCAATCCCACCAACGATCAGCGATACGATTGCAATACCCATAATCATGTAGGTAAACGTCTGCCCTGATTCTTCAAGTGTTTCGAGGAACTCCGTTTGATTCCGTACATTAAAATCGAGTTGCTTGTTAGCAGGGAGTTTGTGCTGTTTCCGCAAGAGATTCTCAATTTCGGTTTGGGCTGGCTCCATCGCTTCACTACTGATTGCTTGTGCGTTGATACTTGATAGATGATCCCTGCCAAAAACCCGTTTCATCGCCGTTGATACCGGAATAAATATTTGATCGTCCGGATTTCGCCAACCGCTCGCCCCTTTTTCCTTCATGATGCCAAGCACCCGGAAGTTAAGTCCCCGAATTTTGACCGTCTTACCGATCGGATCTTCCCGTTCATCGAACAGTTCATCAACAACTGTTTTTCCCAACGTGCACACCCGACGCCGAGTCCGCACATCGTTCTCGGTAAAAAACGCGCCTTTCTCAACCGGGAAGTTCGCTGTAACCTGATACTCCGGCGTTGTACCGACAACCGTCGTATTGTGGTTTTTGTTTCCATGCTTGACCTGAGTGCGTGAAGATACTTCCGGTGTGACTAAGAGAATATTTTGGGCGCGTTCCCTCAACACCATAGCGTCTTCATACTTCAAACTCTGACGGTCCTGCCCCGAACTCCGTCCACGAAAACGGCTTTGGCCCGGACGTACCGCGAGGATGTTCGCCCCGAGTGTCTGGATACGCTCAGTGATATCCGCTTTTGCCCCTTCGCCGATTGAGGTCGTGGTCATAATCGCTCCCACGCCGATAATAACACCAAGCATCGTCAACGCCGATCGAAGCTTGTTTGCTAATAAACTGCGTAGCGCATTCGCTAAACTTTCGAGCATTCCCATCTATACGATTCCTCCCTTATTATCACCGGCCTCCTCTTCCGCCACCGCCGCCGGCGTTCCGCTGCATCCGTCTCATTGTAGAAGCCGGATTTCCCATCATACGCCTGAACCGCTCCATGTCCCCGCCACCTCTGCGCTCGAAACCGCCTACGGCGACAGCTTGCCCTTCGTTCAAGCCGGAGATGATCTCTGTCCTGTCGAAACTACTCACGCCTGCCTCAATAGGCTGTGGACGCCCCGGCTGACCATCTTCGCCGACGACACGGACCATTTTTCGGCTCCCGAAAGATAGAATCGCCTCATTCGGGAGAACCAATATATTTCGCTTGTTCGTGGCAGCAATCTCAACAGTCGCATTCATTCCCGGCTTCAAGAATGGCGTATCCGTATCTTCCGATGGGGTTTCTTCACGATTCCAATCTCCCCCTCCTTGACCGCCGAAGAAGTTATCCGCCATCGCCATCCACGGATCGGGTGTTTCTGTGGGGGTAGCCTCCGCTAAATTTTCGTTGGACGTTTCGGTGCTCTCTGACGCTGCCGCCTCTTCCTGTCGCTGCTGACGCATCTGTCGAAAACGTTCTCGCTGCTCCGGCGTAAATTCGCCCCTGCTCTCACCTTGGGGGAAACCGCTATCACCGCGATCTGTGAATCCACCGCCTCTCCCCCAACGCCCTCGTCCCCTTGGACGCGTATTCGTAATTTCGGTGATGACCTTAAATGTCGTTACGTTTTGAACCACCTGCCCTTGCGGCGCAATGCGAAGCACCTGCCCTTGCAGCGGCTGGTCCGGGTAGGCTTCGACGGTGATGGTCACAGACTGCCCGACCTTCACCTTGCCGATATCGGTTTCGTCAACCTCCGTTGCCACATAAACCTTTTCGAGATCTGCCATCGTTACTAGCACCTGCCCTTCGGACGAAGCAGCACCGCCCCTACTTCCCCCACTGCTAAAGCTAGAGACTATTACCTGTCCTTCCTCCACTCTTTTTTCGAGAACCGTCCCGGAGATGGGGGCGCGGATAACCGTATCGTCGTAACTTTCTTGTGCGAGTCGCAAAGCACTCTCACTACGCATCCGTTGCGCAGTGGAACTTTTCAGTTCTTCTTCCTTCAGATTGATCTGTTTCTTGTTAGCAAGTGCCAACTCCAAAGCGTCCTCGGCTTGTGTAACACGATGCTGCTGAATCTCTATCTCCATGTCCCGATACTTCTCTTTCTGGATCTGTTCTTTTGCTGCATCAACCGCGTACGCCGCTCTCTTAATCTCAGCCTCTGAGAGTTTTAACTCCGCTTCGCTTGCCGGTTGTACCACTAGCTTGGCTTGCTCCACAGCCGAGTTGTATTGCGCTCGTGCGGAGTTACGCTGCGTTTCAGCGGCGTCAAGATCTGATTTTGAGATATATTTTCCCTCGAAAAGTTTCTGCTTTCGCTCATATTCCTTTTTGGCAAGGTCAAAGTTGGCTTTTGCCTGAGCTACACTAGCTTCTGCACGCTTCTTTTCCTCCTCTCGCACCGTTTTAGATGTTAGGAGATCGTATCGCAACCTTGCCATCTCGTGGCTATTTTCCGCATCGTCTAACTGGCGTTGATTGGTTATTTTTTCTATGTATATCTGTTCTTTGAGTTGTTCCAACTGTTTGTTTGCCTCGGCTAACTTTTCTTCCGCTTGTTGAATCTGAATCGCGGTTTGTTCCTTTTGCAACTCGATATTAATCTTCGATTGCTCAAGGCGTGCTTCGGCGGCGTTAAAGTCCGCCTTTGCCTGCTCCAGATCCGCTGAAACATAGGTGGTTTCGATACGCGCAATCACAGCGTCCTGTTCCACATAATCCCCTTCTTCAACGGTGATTTCTAAAATTTTACCGCTGGCTTTGGAGCTCACTTCAACAATGTTAAGCGGCTCAATGGTCCCGGTGGCGTCAATTGTCACTTCAATATTGCCCCGCTCAACCGTGGCGGTCTTGATTGCAGGCGCATTGCTGGCTTCCTCCTTGGTTGCCTTAGCAAATTGTCCGCGCAGCAACAAGCCGCCGGACACGAGAATCACGACGGCAATCACTATGATAATGATCCATTTTTTTTGCATCGGCTATTCCCCTTCGTTGGCGAGACAAAAAACAAGGGAAGAATGGACGAATCCATATCTCCCCTTGTTCCTATGTTATGGCTTAGCGGCCTCTGCCGCCGCCACCTCCTCGGCCTCCACCTCCACCGCGATTCATCATCTGCTGCATCCGCTCCTGTTGGAGTGCGTCGAGTTTGGCTACCTGCTCTTCAGTCAGAACTGATTTCAAATCTGTTTGAAACCCATCGCGAATTTTCCCCATGGCTTCGCGTACTGCTCTGAAATCGCCGGAGCTACTGGCTTCTTTGACAGCTGTTTCAAGACCATCACGATGTTTCTGATAAACTGGACGGGCTTTGATGAGCGTGTCATTATCGACCTTTAGTGAGAATGTGAGGTCTGTCCACGAATTGTCAATAATTGAGGTGGGATTGAATGCACGCATTCCGCCCCCACCACGTCTTTCGCCTCCACCACCACCGCGCATCCCGCCGCGGTCTGGACGTTGGGCTTGGGTGACTTGATTGGTCAGGAAAACGGTAACTGCTGCCATTGCGAGAATCGCTGTGAGTACGAACCATCTGCGTTTCATGGTAGAATCTCCTTTTTTCTTATCAAATGAATGTTGGAATAGTGCCGAACCACAGAGTTATTATAAATAAAAAATATATTTGGGTTTCGGCTATAAACTTGTGTCTCTGCTCCTTTGGGCAGATGAGTTTGGATTAAGTTCGCAGTTTTTTTGAAGAAAAATCAATTGGGGTATCATCAACCCAGTCCGGTGAACGAGGAGGGAAGGGAGCGAGTGAGCGTGGAGGTGAGTGAAAATACACGCTCACACGCTTCCTCACATACTCACTACCTTTTCTTCATTCTATGGGGCGCCAACGAATTGCTTGGACGCGCGGCATATACTGAAAGCCCTCCGGTGTTGCGGGCCCTTCGCTGCCCCAGTTGCGCTCCGATCGCTCACCGACAAGCGTCAGAATCATCCCCGGTTTGCCATCTGCCAGATGGGGTGGTAAAACGCAGCTACCAGAGTAACCCGGATACGAAGGCGTTGCGGTCATGAAGTATAACTCATCGCGCCAAGTTTGTCCTTCATCGCAGCTCACTTTCGCCCGTTCGCCGCCACGATACGTCGGTCCACGGTGCGTATAAAGAAAGACCACCCGTCCGTCCGGCAACTGTACACCCCCGCCGTGCATCTCTTCCAGCAGAAATGTCGCCGGACGCTGACTATGCCATGTCTGTCCGTCGTCATCCGAATCAGCCAACGTGACACGCTTCGTGTAGGAAGAGAGATTGCGAGCACCCTGAAACCGCTGCCACAACCGCCATGGACCTTCGTTACGAAACGGCCGTTGTAGATCGTTAGGTGGAACCCGCGGATTGTTACGGCAGAAAGCGAGCAGCTTTCCCGATTGTAATTCAAGAATTTGTGGCTCACCGCCCGGACAGATTGGTGAACCAGCCGACCATGTCCTGCCCCCATCGGTTGAGCGAAACGCATGTACGGTAAGTGGACCCGCTGCCGTCTCGGAGCTGATAATACCGACCGGTATAATCAACGATCCATCGCGTAACTGTTCAATACCCCCGACCTGCGGGTGTTCGGAGGCCTCAATTTGTCCGAGCGGGTGCCATGTCCTCCCCTGATCGCTGGACTGCGACACGCGCAACCTCCCATCCTCCGGTTCCACCGCTAGAAACGTCCCGTCGTGTAACACAGTGTTCACTGTCTTGGTTACCTGTAGATTGTCCCAAGTTCGACCGCCGTCGCGGGTGTGCATCACCGTGTGACTATCGCTCATCTGCGCGTGGATTGTGTCATTGTTGGTAACGACTAGCGTCGCTTGCGTGTCAGCATACCAGTTCCGATCATTGGTCCACGGCAGCACGCTCCGCTCCGCCGGTATTTCATGTACGGCGCTATGTTTTGTGTACATCACTCCCTGATACGTTTCCTCGAAGGCCGGGTAGTTGACGAAAATGTAATCCTCCGGACTAATCTGCTCGCCATCCCCAGCGATAAGCCGGGCGTAGAACTCACCGATGAACGGAAAGTCAAGCGAGAGTTGCCGCTCATTTCTGCCGGGGAGAATTGGGGCGACAAATGTGTGGGTATAGATTACGCGTTTTCCAACAAGCTCTCGGATCTCCAGCGTGATCGGTTGGTTGACCGCTTCGTCTGTATGGTTGTATGTCGTCAGAGACAATTTGAGTGGTCCGTCATTGAGGTGAATTAGCGAGCTATCCCGCCGTCCTTGACTAGGGCGAGATTCGGGACTGCTAGCGATCGCTACCTCGACGTTCCTGTGTGTTTGGAACTCCGTTGCCTTAGAGCCCGGCTCCAACTGTACGGCATCAAACCAAACGACTGCTCCCGCTTTGGCCGTTGTGACCTTGAAGTCAACAACAGCGCGTTCTTCCAGTTCGTCCGTGCAGCACGTAAATGTGAAACGCTGCCACTCCGTTGAGAGTAACACGGCATAGCTGAGCGAATCGGGGGACTGTGTAAAGTCCACTGGACGCGTCCACAAACCGATCTCCAGTTTTGCCGATGCGTCATCGCTCCGCGCATAAACTGAAATGGTATACGGCTTACAAGGCGCGACACCCACCATCGGCGAGAGCAGATGTCCCACGGCGCTGCCACTTTCCCCTGTTTCATCGGAGTTTAGGGCGGGCTCTGTCTCAACCCGCGCTGCACGTTTGCCATCAACCGTCTCGTCCGTTGCTTCACTGCGCGGCGATACTTGCGGTACCTGAGTTATCCCGATTTCATCGGGGTTCAGATCGAGGTGCAACTGCAACGCCAACTCATTTTGGGTGTCTCCCCAGTTCGTCGGTACAGTGTCACCGAAGTCGAGTTCAAAACTGGCATTAGGTAGCAGATTTTTCAAGAACATATTTGCAGCAATCTCCATGTTTGAAATGGTAGTTTTCACATCGATTCCGTGTATTTGCTCGTCTTATTTTCAATCCGCAGCGATCTTATTTACCGCAGCCGGTTCAGTCACCGTGAATGTCAGTTCATCCTCCTTCGCATCAACGAACAGATAGTCATCATCACGCACCTCGTTCTGGATAACCTGCATCGCTAGCGGATCAATGACGCGCTGCTGAATCACACGCTTGAGGGGACGTGCGCCGTAAGCGGGGTCGTAGCCCTCTTGAATAAGGAGATCTGCCGCAGCATCTGTCATCTCGATCGAGATGTCTCGTTTGGCTAGCAACTCACGAACGTTGCCAAGTTGAATTTCTGCAATTTGACGGATGTGTTCGCTTTCCAGGCGATGGAAAAACACCACCTCGTCAATCCGGTTCAGAAACTCCGGACGGAAATGCTCACGAAGCGCAAAGGTCACCCGCTCACGCATCGCTTTATCATCCGTAATGTTGAGGATCGAATCGCTGCCGATGTTGCTGGTCATGATGATGACCGTATTGCGGAAATCAACGGTACGACCTTGACCGTCGGTGAGCCGACCATCATCAAGCACCTGTAGCAAGACGTTGAACACCTCCGGGTGTGCCTTCTCAATTTCGTCGAACAGCACAACACTGTAGGGACGGCGTCGGATAGCTTCGGTCAACTGACCGCCCTCGTCGTACCCCACATAGCCTGGCGGTGCGCCGATTAAGCGTGCCACGGTGTGTTGTTCCTGATACTCGCTCATGTCGATCCGCACCAGGTTCTGCTCGTCATCGAATAGGAATTCGGCTAACGCACGGGCGAGTTCAGTTTTACCCACACCCGTCGGTCCCAAGAAGATAAACGAACCAATCGGACGATTTGGGTCTTGTAAGCCAGAACGACTGCGCCTGATCGCCCGCGCCACCGCATCGACAGGACCGTCCTGCCCGACGATTCTGTTATGCAGCCGTTTCTCCATCTGCACCAGTTTTTCGATCTCACCTTCTAGCAGTTTACTCGCCGGAATTCCTGTCCACTTACTGATAATGGCGGCGATGTCTTCGGAATCTACCTCTTCCTTTAGCAGGGCACCATCACCCTGAAGTTGTACGAGTGCTGCTTCGGCGTTAGCAAGATCATTCTCTAACTGACGGAGATGACCGTAGCGGAGTTCGGCGGCTCGCTGCAGATCTGTCTGACGCTCCGCTTCCTCGATTTGCTGGTTGACTTGGTCAATCTGCTCACGAATACCGCGTACCTTCTCAATAGCACTCGTCTCAGCCTGCCAACGGACGGACAGCTGTGTGCTTTTCTCTTCGAGGTTGGCGAGTTGTTCTTCGATTTTTGTCAACCGTTCTTTGCTGCCTGCATCCTTCTCTTTTTTTAAGGCTTCCCGTTCGATCTGCAGCTGCATGACCTCTCGGTCAACTGTGTCCAATTCCGCCGGTTTGCTATCAATCTCGGTGCGGAGTCGGCTCGCAGCCTCGTCCACAAGGTCGATCGCTTTGTCCGGCAGAAAACGATCGCTGATATAGCGGTGGCTCAAGGTCGCAGCGGAGATCGCTGCGCTATCAGTGATACGGACACCGTGATGGACTTCGTATCGCTCCTTGAGACCGCGCAAGATGCTGATGGTATCCTCAACGGAAGGTTCATCGACGTAGACCGGCTGGAAACGACGTTCGAGCGCAGCATCTTTTTCGATATGTTTGCGGTATTCGTCGAGCGTGGTTGCACCGATGGCGTGGAGTTCACCGCGCGCTAGCATCGGCTTGAGCATGTTGGACGCATCCATCGCACCTTCGGCTGCCCCTGCGCCGACAAGGGTGTGCATCTCGTCGATAAAGAGGAGAATCTGTCCTTCAGCATTCTGAATTTCTTGCAGCACCGCCTTCAGACGCTCCTCAAACTCACCACGATATTTTGCGCCGGCGACCAATGCACCCAGGTCAAGCACAACAAGCCGTTTGTCTTTAAGCCCGAGCGGTACATCGCCTCGCACGATTCGTTGTGCAAGCCCCTCAACGACAGCAGTTTTACCCACGCCCGGCTCACCAATAAGTACCGGGTTGTTTTTCGTGCGCCGGTTCAGAATCTGAATCGTGCGTCGAATCTCTTCGTCCCGCCCAATCACGGGATCGAGTTTCCCTTTACGAGCCTCCTGTGTCAGGTCACGACCGTATTTGACCAACGCTTCATACTGGTCTTCGGGTGTTGGGCTGCTGACCCGTTGAGAGCCACGGATACCCATCAGGGCGTCCATGATGCTCTGTTCGTTCACGCCGAAGGTGGCTAACAGTTCGCGGACTGTAGATGCCCTCGCCTGCACCATCGCCAGCAGAATATGTTCGGTAGACGTGTAATCGTCCTTCATCTTATCGACGATTGTTTCTGCCGCGTCGAGAATACTGACGATGTCCTGAGCCATTCCAACTTGAACCGATGCACCCGTGGCACGTGGCATACGATCCAACGTCTCATCAATCCGCTGTCCCAGCGTATCGGTATCCACGCCAATCTGTTTGAGAACAGATGGCACGACTCCGCCCTCTTGCTCAACTAGCACTTTGAGCAGATGCTCCGGTTTGACCGCCGGGTGATTGTACTTCTGTGCCAAATTCTGCGCCTCTAGAAGTGCCTCTTGACCCTTTTGTGTAAATTTGTCAATGCGCATAATAATTCCTCCTGATGTATATTGTGTGAAAATTTAATCGCAATTGAGAATCAGCAAATGACATGCCAAAGCAATTCTCTTTCGCTCTAATTCCGCTACAAACGTACATCAGGCATCTTTTAAGCAAATTTTCGGTCGATATAAACGAAGGTTTGCCCATCTGCACTATGCCAAATTGACACATTAATCGTTCATTTTTTGCCAAGACAACATTCCTAAACCCCGAAATTTTACCGGGGCCCTCATGCAAATTATACTTCAAATAACTGCATGTGCTCTTCAAACGTCTCTGAACGACGGATTTGGATTAAGCGATCGTTATCAACGAGATATTCCGGAGGGCGCATTTTGAGGTTATAGTTTGAACTCATCGCGTAGCAGTACGCTCCAGCATCGTGGACGACAAGCCCTGCACCTTCGTGCGGCGTTGGGAGTGCCCGATCTTGACCGAGAAAGTCCGCCGATTCACAGACGGGTCCCACAACATCATAGGTTACGACTTCGCCATCAACGGGTTCAATAAAGTCGATATGCTGATAGGCATCGTATAGGCTCGGTCGGATGAGTTCCGCCATGCTTCCGTCAATCACGATAAAATGCTTGTTACCGTTTGTTTTCACGCCGGTGACCCGATTGACAAGCACCGCTGAATTCCCAATAATTGATCTGCCCGGCTCGATGATCAATCCGATGTCATCGGTCAACACATCCCTAATCGAATCAATGAGATGGGAAGGCGTTGGAATTGATTCACCCGTTTTTTCGTAGTCAATACCCAACCCGCCACCGATATTCAGATATCTCAAATCGAATCCGGTATCTCGAATCTTTTCGATGAACTCCATCATCAAAATAGTAGCGTCGCGGAAGATTCGTACCTTCTTGATCGTTGATCCGAGATGACAATGCACGCCGACAAGGTTGAGAAGCGATTCGGCTTTTATCTGATCAAGAAACCAGTGCAGCCGTTCATTTCGGATGCCAAACTTAGAGTTCTTGATTCCCGTTGAGACATAGGCGTGGACTTGCGGGTCAACGTCGGGGTTAATGCGGATGAGGACATCAGCGACTTTGCCAACCTCCTTGGCAGCCTCTCGAACATGCTCCAGATCAAATTCGCTGTCAATATTGATCATCACGCCGTGTTCCGCTGCAAGGATCAATTCTGCGATTGTTTTGCCGTTTCCGTTCAGCACGGTGCGCTTGGGATCAAAGCCCGCCGCCAGCGCAATCCTCAGTTCATTCCCACTCACTAGCACCGCACCACTTCCCGACTCACGTAGATGTTTGAGGATTGTCAGGTTGTTGTTTGCTTTAATGGCGTAACCGATGATTGACTCAATACCTTCCAGTGCGGTTTCATAAGCCTTATAATTCTCTGTTATTTGAGTGAGACTATAGAGGTAAAACGGGCTCTCTGGAATCTGTTCTTGAATGGCTTTAATCTTTAATTGTTCACAGTAAAGATAGCCATCTTTGAAGTGAAAACTCATATTTTTTATTTGGTCCCTTTCTTTTATACGTGAAAATTAAGCGACATCAAATTCAGTCGGAAAAACCGACTTACGTTTGTCCCAACAAAGGTGAGCGTTAAGATAAAATCAAACTGTTTTATGATGGCAGCACCTGTTTTTCAAGTCGCCAATTCAAAACTCCAAAAAGAGCTGTAGATAGAATTATATGATAGAGTACCATCCACACCCAAATCGGTGCAATGCCGAGGGCAATGTCGGTATCAGACTTGACGATCGCAACTAGCACACACAAGGGACTCAACACCCGCAGCAATTCTAGTAAGATAGTTGGGATATCCACCAGCGGTGTCAATGCAGGAGCGATAAGTGGAATAAAACTCAATAACAGCACAACGGCGTAACTCCGCCCCATTGCACGATTCGGGGACCCAAGCAAGGTAAAACATGCTCCAATCAAGAAACAAGCGATAAAGCCGACGGTAAATACCAATCCGCACTGAAGGAGTTGACGCATCTCCAATCCGCCCGTGTAAACCGAAATCCCCAAGAGTGGAATCGTCAACCCAATACACCAGAATAGCGCTAAAACCGCCCCCATCAGTTTGCCAAGCAGAAACTTCCGATGACCGATGGGTGTGAGATTGAGTAAATCCCAGTTAGCACCGCGTCGTTCAATCTGAAAGGATTCAACGACTTGCAACGGGACAACCAAGCCAAGTAAGAGGCAAAAAAAGAGGGGTATCAGGAGGGCGTAAATACTTTCGCCGACCAGAATCTGTGGTCGCCCACGGCTTAACGCAAATAGCTCAAATGCTGTGGCAAACAGGGCGAAAGCCAGAGTAGATAAAATAATAAATTGTATACGGCGATACTTTGGTTGATGCGCGTAAAAACGCAACTCTTTAAGGATTAGAGCAATCATGTCTTTATTGCAGATTTTACGGAGCGTCCATAGGGCTGTATCCTCATCACAGTTTAGCTAACAATATCAATTATAACCGATTCACATCCTATGAGCAAGACTAAGCGGTCGAGTCATCCAAAAATGCTTGAACATTACGACTAGATGTGTTAATCTATTGACATCTTGTTGCCTTGGCGCAACTTGTTCTCACAACGACTACGCCCAAAAAATTATAGGAGATTAAGTCAGATGAAAAAGAGTGTTTCTTGGACACTACAGATACTATCAGCGATGCTTGTTCTCATTGTGGTTTCACTTAACCCCCTTCATGCGAGTTACAACGGTGAATGCTGGGTCGTCAGCGGCGGGGATACGGTCTATAAACTTAATGCGGATGGTCTGGCAGATCCAACGATCATACCCGGCCTCACTCAGGCACAAGCTGCCGTGGTTAATCCTCAAAACGGTGTTGTTTGGATCGCCGTCTCTGCTGCGAATGCGGTCTTCAGATTTGACCCTGCAGAGCAAGATCCCAACCTACAATTCATCACACTTCCGCCGATTGAGCGGCCACATGCTGTTTCGGTCAACCCAACCGACGGTACTGTTTGGATTGGTGGAATTAATACGGTCCAGAAGTTTTCAGCCGATGGCACTCAGGTCCTTGCAACGGTGACTGGTGTGCACGAACCAACAGTTGCAGTCAATAGCACTGACGGTAGTTGCTGGGTCACGGATTCTCGCGGAACGATTGCTCGGTATAGTGCAGCCGGCGCAGCCGCTGCGACCTCCCCGGTAAAACTGAGAGAACCTAAATATGTCGCTGTCAATTCCCAATCTGGCAATGCGTGGGTGACAGATCCACACGGCAATGTCATTGTCAAATTGAGTCCAAGCGGCCAAGAATTGCTCAGAGTTGCCGACCTCAAGCTGCCAAGTTCTCCGAGCGTCAACCAGAAGGATGGTACGCTTTGGGTTGTTGCCGATGGTAATACCCTCGTAAAACTCTCTACGGCCGGTCAACAACTGATGCAGGTACCCGCTGGGATGGCGGTTCTTTCTATTTGTGTTAGTTCCCAAGATGGCAGCGTTTGGGTCGCAGATCAGTTTGGATCAACTTTTCAAGGTGGCGTCAGTAAATTTTCTGCGGATGGACAGCAGTTGTTTGAAAATCCGATACCACAGCCCTCTTTCGTCTCCGTTGGAAATTGGGCGGGGCAATAACATATGTAGGGGAGCATGGGTACTAGCGCTGCCTGCCTGCTTACTGTCTCACATTTAATCCATAATCGTTGATTCTCTCTCAACTTATTTTCCAACTGATCCCGATTCATCGGGATAAAAAAGGGGTGTTCGTATGAACAAATTTCGCTTCCTCTTTACTCTGATGTTGTGCTTCATTGCATTTCATACGCAGGCACAACAGGCACCGCTACCGGACTTTGAAGTGGACAGCACAAGTTTTGTGTTTTCCAACCCGTCTCCGCTTGAGGGAGAGGAGATCACGATTTCCGTCATCGTTAAAAACGTGGGACAGGTTGCTCCAACAATGAATGAAGATCTGATCGTCAATCTTTACGAAGGTGCCCCGGATACAACGCCCCTACAGATCATGTGTAGAGATGTGATCTTGGGGTTGGGAGTGGGTGAATCAAAAAGCGTTAAAACACAATGGCGGCCACCGCCCGGAACAACGGAAGTGTATGCTGTCGTTAATCCCGTTGGGGACGATAAAGAGATTCAGGAAGCGAACCGCAGCAATAACATCGCTCACACTTCGATTACTGCAACGCAACGAATGTTTCCCAAGGCGACTCCTGAACAGATCCAAAACGCAATCCAAAGAGGGGTAGAATGGGTAAGAGCCCAACAGGGTAAACATAACCGCACCTGCTTACAATGCGGTTCCGAGAATCAGCTTATCTCAATCTGTGTCATCTGTGGCGCGACCCTAAAAGGGTTGCCTGAAGACCTTATACCAGGTCCAGCATGGGATCTAGGAGAAGACAGCAAACAAGAGACGGCGCTCGCGATGCTTGCTTTAGTGTCGGCGGGGGTTCCTGCCTCGGATCCTGCCATACAACAGGGGCTCGATTTTCTTATGCAGCAAGACTGGAATTCCTTTGATGCCTATGTTCACTCTATTGTGTTACCAACGCTCGTTGCTGCCGACCTGCCAGAATATCGCAAGCGTGCCCAGTTTTCAGTGAATCAGCTCGTTAAGCTTCAGTTGCCATTTGGGGGCGAGGAGTTTTCAGATCCAAGAGATTTTGGCGGTTGGGGCTACGGTGCAACAGCCGATGGGGCGCATTTTAACTGGGTTATCTACGCCCTCTACGCTGCAAAGCAATGGGGGCTTGACGTTCCTGAAGAGACCTGGCAACGCGCCGAGGAATGGATTCGCAGCAATCAGACAGAGACCGGCGGATGGCTCTATAATCGGGTAGAGCACGGCTCGCCTTGGGCGGAAGGCGTCTACGGAAGCATGACGGCGACAGGGCTTTGGACGCTCCGTGCGTTTGGTGTTCCTGTTGAGGATCCACAGGTGCAGAAGGGGTTAGAGTGGATCAAAAAGCATTGGTCTCTCACCCGAAATCCCGGCGCAAATTCTTGGCATCACTACTATTTTGTGACATTACAACGTTTCTGCGACATTCCCCCGAAACAGGATACACTTGTCGGACATGATTGGTATCAGGACATCGCTAGTATGTTCGTTGCTGAGCAGCAACCCGACGGACGCTGGATCGATCACGAGGACTATTTCCCAACAACTTGCTTCGCGCTGATGTTCCTGACCCGTTCCTTACCGAAGTCGATGCAACCAGATCTCGGTGCCGTAAACCGTAGCCTACGCTATTCTCCACCTTCGCCGCGCGTCGGCGACCCTGTGCGGATTAGTGTCACACTGACAAATACCGGTGCACCGATTGAGGCAACAGTTCCGGTGGATTTTTACGACGGCCCTCCGACGCAAGGCGGAAGAAAAATCGATTCTCAAGAGGTTCTCTTTAATAAAAGTCTTGATGAAACAACCACCGAAATTAATTGGATCCCAAGTGAGGACGGAGATCTCACGCTCTATGCCGTTATTGACCCAAATGAAGATATTGCGGATCTGAATCGCGGCAACAATACTACCTCGCAGCAATTAACCATCCGCCCGGAGTCCGCAGAGGCGATTGATCCAACTTCTAGTATTCGGAAAATCAGTGATGGCATCTACCAAATTGGAACTGTCACTGTGGATGCCAATAAACATGAAGTGGTCATGAACGGTGAAATCAACCTTATCAGTCCAGAGACCATCCTCGAATTTTTTGCGGTCGGTGAACTGGGTAAAACACATGAGAGCCTCATTATGCTTGACGCAGAGCCGATACACATCCAACTTGCGCTGCTCCGCTTGAACCTGAATCCGGGCATGAACCTCACTGTGGAAGGTGACCCCCATCTCCCGAAAGGCGATCCGGTCGAGCTATGGGTTGAGTGGGAACGTGGTGAGGAAGTTATTCGCCATCGCGCCGAAGAGCTGGTTTGGAATGCGATGACGAAGCAGCCGATGCAGCAAACCCACTGGGTTTTCACAGGCGGACGCTTGCTCCGTAATCAGTTCACTTCTCAACTGTTCCACAATATTATTGCTGTTTATCGCGATCCAGACTCAATCTTCAACCATCCGCTGCCCGGTGGCACAGACGACCGAACCTACCGCGTCAATACAGATATTGTGCCACCCAAAGCGACACCGGTAAGAATCATCGCCCGACAAGTTCAGAATGAGATGCAGGGGAATCGCCGCAACAAATCCACCAATCAGCAGGTGGGCGAATAGACGAATCATCTGACGCAAGTTCCCCTGATGCTTCACTGAGGGTTCAAAGCAACTTGAGAGGGGCGAAGGGTGAACATTCACGATAGCGGATATAAATAACTCTTTTCCAATCAGACCATATTTCGGCAACTGCTTGAAACCTTCGTCAACCAAGAATGGGTCAATCAACTCGATTTTTCGACTTGTGAAACGCTTGATAAATCATTCATCTCTCAACACTACCAAGAAACCGAGAGTGACTTGATTTACAAAGTCCAGTTGCTTAACCATGAGGTTTATATTTATATCCTCATTGAGTTTCAATCTACCGTTGATCCGTTCATGGCGTTACGGGTACTCAACTACATCACCAACTTCTACATGGACTATATTGCCAATCACAAACAGGTCAGAAAACTACCCGCGGTCTTTCCTATCGTGCTATACAATGGAGAGGACCGCTGGACAGCACCAATTAACCTTTCCGATTTAATTGAACAAACGCCGTCATTGGGTGCGTTTACGTTAGCTTTTCGATACTTCTTAATTGCTGAAAACCAATATAGCCAACAAGCTCTACTAAAAATCCGAAACATCGTCTCCACACTGTTTTTGGCAGAATCGCATTATGATGTGGATGTACTGGAGACAGAATTGCTGAATCTGTTCTCATCGGGGGCAGACAAGGGGGCAGTCAGTCTATTCTTAAACTGGTTCAAGCAGTTGGCACTCCACGGACGGATTGCGACTGAGGATTATGAGTCACTAGAAACCATCTATCGAAACGAAGAGGAGGTAAAGACCATGTTAATCACGGCGTTAAAAAAAGAGAAGCAACAAATCTATCATAACGGTCGTATCAAAGGCAAAAGAGAAGGACACGTCGAAGGCAAGAGAGAAGGACGCGTCGAAGGCAAAATTGAGGCCGCACAAGCGATGCTTACCAAGGAAATGGGGATTGACCTCATCGCTGAAATTACAGGGCTTCCCCAAGCACAACTCTTGCAACTAAAAGCCGAACTTACTGCCCAAGACAGGTCGCATTAATGAATCCATGAATCTCCGTGAATTTGTGCGAAACCGTCGCTGATGGTGAGAGTATTATTGAGTGTAGATCAGCGCGATTAGCGGAACAATGACAAAACCTGTTAGAAACATAAGGACAAGTTATATGGCACAACAACTCAATCCCAAAGAACATAAAATGGTCATTCTCGCCGAAGGTTCCTTCGGTATCCTTGAATCAAAAGCTGCGACAGTATTGGTGCGCTACCATACCGAGAACGTCGTTGCTGTTATTGACAGTGAACAAGCCGGGAAAGATGTCAGCGAAGTCATTGAAATTGGAGAAGGGATTCCGGTACTTAGCAGCCTTGCGGAAGCGATGGAATTGAACCCAACGATGCTCGCCATCGGAATCGCGCCGCCGGGGGGTGAATTGCCTGAACCGTGGATAACGATTCTGAAAGAAGCTATCGGACATGGGCTGCATATCATGAGTGGACTCCACTGGTTCCTGAGTGATGATCCACAACTTGCCGACCTCGCCAAACGTAACAACGTCACGCTGTGGGATGTGCGTAAACCGCCAGCAGACCTTCCTATTGCTACTTGTAAAGCGGACGAAGTAGATCAAACGGTTATCCTGACCGTCGGATCAGATTGTCGAATCGGCAAGATGGTGACAGCGATCGAACTTGCAGAGACAGCGAGAAATCGGGGTGTAGACGCCGAATTTTGTGCGACCGGCCAGAACGGCATCATGATCTCTGGTTGGGGGATCGCCATTGACGCGGTGGTGTCGGATTTCACAGCGGGTGCGTCGGAGGAAATCGTCCTTGAAGGGGCAACGAAGGCGCGTGACCTCCTGATTGTCGAGGGACAGGGATCGCTGGTGCACCCCGGCTATTCGGGCGTTACGTTGAGTCTCCTGCACGGCTCGATGCCCGATGCAATAATCTTCTGCCATCAACCCTCACGAAAAATTGTCGCCCGGTACACTGTACCACTTCCGCCTGTGCCGGAATTGATCCGTCAATATGAGATGCTCGCCAATCCCATTAAACCTGCCAAAGTTATTGGGATTGGTCTCAACTGTTTTGATCTCACCGAAGAAGAAGCCCATCAAGCCGTTGAAGACACAGAGCGAGAGACAGGTTTACCCGCCACGGATGTTATCCGTTTTGGAGCGGATAAGCTGGTTGATGCGATCCAGAAACTTCAATCAATGTAGAATCGACAATATTTCGTCTATCAGTGGGTCGGTGTGAATCGACAAACCCTATCGAATGAGATCCGCAACCGCGGCAGCGCTTCATAGGGCCAAGGATTAAAAGACTGGGGAATATAGTGGCACGCGAAACTGTGGCGAAATGCCCCCGGCTCTAGAATGGGACCGCCCCGATGGATAAGCCTACCGTGGAAGAATACCACGTCCCCTTTTGAGGCTTCGACGGCGACTTCTGGAAGCCCATTGCGTTCAAACAGTACCTCGAATGCGTCTTCGTGCTGCCAACCATACCAAGGTCCCGGTTTGCCGTCTTCGTCAGTTCTAAAATCCTTCTTATCAATAACTGGTCCTTTGTGCGAACCGAGTTGAACGTGGATGCTCCCGTTCCACGCGCCAACCTCCTGCAGGGCAATCCATGCCGACATGCAGCCCGGAAGATGGTATGCATCCTGATGCCGACGCTGCTCCGAACCGACATAGAAATACATACTCTGTACCGCATCCGGTTCATCGCCGAGGAGTGTCCGCAACGGCTGGTACAGTCTACTGTCCAGCATCCACTCTAGCCCCACAGGTTCGTGCAGGGAGCGATTATGCGTCCGCTGCCAGTCGTCCGGCTCACGCGGGGGGTAGCCTTCGACAGTCTTGCGCCCGGCGTGTAGGTCCATCATATACTCGATAAACCGATCGCACTCATCTGGATCGAAGGCACTTTTGGCGATAGTATAACCATTGCGCTGATATTCTTCTTCTTGAACAGATGTTAATTGTATATCCATAAAAACCTCACTCAACAATCCCCTAATCGGTAGGAGGGATCTTCTATACACCCTCCAAAACAGCCTCAAGTTCCGCGACACTGGCAACCGCCACCAGAGCAGTGCATACGCCTTGGTTCTCGAGCACCCATGACAACGCCTTACCGGTTGGTGAAATATCTTCCCTTGATTCAGCCAATTCACTCCACGGGCCAGCGGTAAAAGAATAGACAAGCGATAGTTCGCTGCGCATACTCTCACCGAGAGGCGAGAGTTGTACCAGAGTTTCCTCTGTCGCTTTAGTCCAGTCCGTCCCAGTTTTATGTCCCCAACTTAGGTACTGTCCGCCGAGCGCCTTCATCACCAAGACTCCCTTTCCCGCTTTGGACGATGCCCGAATACCCGCTGCCTGACCACGGCAAACATAGTTGTAGATAACCAAGTCTGCGTCTGCCCCCTTTTCTGGTCCTCGTGTTACATAGGCATCTTGGTCTTCCTCAAAGTGGCGTATTGTACAAAGCGATCGCACCTTACCCATCTGTTTGAGATCGGCGATTCGTTTCCTCAACTGGACATCCTTCATATACGCGTAATAGTGCACCCGGAGGATGTCAATCGCGTCTCTGCGTAGATTCACGAGATGCTTATCAATTATGCTCTCTAAGTCTGCTGCTGCGGGTGCGCCAACTTTCAGAGAAAAGTGACGTTCGTCCGTATTACCCTTCAACTCTTCCGGGATATGGATCTCATCCCCGTAGCCCATGTCAAATAGATTTATCCCGGCTTCGGCTGCTCGCAGATAAATCCGCCGCTTCTCTTCGGGTGGCGGATGACCGGACTCTCCCTCCCAATAGTGCGCAAGGAGACCGCCAGTCCCTATGACACTCAGTCGCATTCCTGTCCTTCCAAATTCACGATATTCCATAACAGACCTTTCTACAAAATTTTTCTAATAGGACTTACGCATTTCAGTAGGGAACAACGGTCGTTGTTCCCTACGGACTCCTTATGGAGTCTCTGCTGTAGTTGCCCGATTCATCGGGCGTCCGTTCCGAGACTAGGGTTGGGAACGGTGTCCAGTTACTTTGAATCCCGATTTATCGGGGCCCCGATAAATCGCCGAACTACAAGGCATTGAACGTTCAGCTGCGTAAGTCCTATCTAAATAAGATACTATGCCCTACTGATCATCATCAGTTGGTGCACTTCGGAAGTTTAGCGTGAACATCCGTCTCCCCACACGCCCCCCGAACGACGCATGCCAAAGTTGATGGCTGAAGAATACGACATCGCCCGGCTCAGACTCAATGGGGAAACTTGGAATGTCGCACGGCGCTAGTCCAAAATGATTCATGTCAGGATCTGACAGGAATCGTTCCCTACCTTCCTTATCACCGGTCGCATGTTCCCACATTTCAAGGAGTTTTGGACGCACATTCTCGAATTTGTAGGTGTCATCTTCCGAAGCAGCGGAAGGGACATTCAGGTGGAGCGACCACAACCGATCATGGTACGGATTCCGATGTGCGCCCGGAATGACGCGAAGGCAGCCGGTGTCCTTGCTGACCGAATCCAGATAAAACGCAACCTTGATACTTGGACGATAATGATACTGCCACTGGGCGACATTTCGGTTGGGATCACTCTCTCCCTCCGGGATGTGCGGATCCCACCCAAGATCCGGATGCCAACCGGTATCTCCCACATAGAAGTTGCCATCGTTTCCCTGCTTGAATGTATAACCGGGGCCCAACAGTCGCTCAATTGGTACGCAAATGCGCTCGCTATCAATCAACAACTCGGCACAAGGTCGCCCAAGATACCAGTCGTTCACCTGCTGGCGTATCTTGCCATCGAAGGGTTTACCATCTCGGTCTTCGAGCATCGCCGCCTCAAAGTCACGGAGGATGGTAGCCATCTCGTCAGGGGAGAACAGTTGCCGAAGCACGAGAAATCCGAACACCTCAAAATGCTGTCGCTGTGGTTTGGTGAGCATATTTTCCTCCACATATACCTTCCCACAAAATGGTTGACGTCATGTTCTGCATAATCACAAAAAAATCACCTCTTTTTTCTGATGAGAATCGAGTATGGCGTGCGAGACCTTGAGAGCCTCCAAGCCGTCGACGCCCGTGATTGTTGGAGGTAGATCATTGGCTATACAATTAATAAAATGCCGACTTTCCATCTCGTAGCAATCTGAGGTGGCATAGGAATCATCGATCACTTCAATGTGCTCGTTTTCCATCTCACAGGTCTGCCAACGGAAATGTTTTCCATGCCAGAGTCCCGGACCATCCACAACCGCTGTGCCTTGAGTTCCAATCACCCCGCGGGCGTTCATGCCGAGGTGAGAGGACCAACTAGCATGAATTACGGCTGTACCTCCACTGGAGAGGGTCATAACCACATGTGCATTGTCATCGAAACCCTTTAGATCCGGATTGGACACAACGATATTTGCGCGCACATCGACGATTTCTCCTGCTACCCATCGGATAAGATCAATATCGTGCGAAAGGGATTCAATGCTCATACCGCACATCAGTTGCGGATCTGTCCGCCAATTGTACCCTTGAGGAATTCCGGGACCAATCCGTTGACTCCACATATTGACAAGCTTGCCCAATGTACCGGCGTGAACCATCTCCTTGAGACGATTAAACCCCATTCTAAACCGATTGTTGAAGGCAACCATCAGTTTCACATCGGCTTGTTCGGCGGCTTGTACCATGGCCTCCGCATCATCCAAGGAGATAGAGATTGGCTTTTCACAGACAACGTGCTTTCCAGCCTCAATCGCCGTCAGCGCCAATTCCCGATGAGTAGAAGGGGGCGTGAGGATATATACCACATCGGCTCCATCCACACAATCTTCTAAGTTCTTATAAGCCGTTGTCCCAACCGTACTTGCAAGGATTTCAGCGCGCTCCTTATTCGGGTCAACGATGCCAACGATATTTGCGCTAGGGATACGCATCAGCGAACTGATGTGTATTTTGGCAATCCCTCCAGCACCAGCCATTATAATATTTAGCATCATCGAATCCTTTTTTGATTTGGGTGTAACTGAATTTGTGAGACTTCAGGGAGTTATTCAGACCTTGGATAGATAAGTTTTACGAACTCCGGTGCCCGTTATATCGCGCAGCTTTTTCCGCTTGACAGCCGACCCCCAAGGTGCTAAACTGCAATGAGATACTATCATTATCGGTCCGACAAATCAAGAAAAAGTTCGGTGTTGTAAACCGGTAAAGTCCAGATCTCAACTATTGAATTTTCTCAGAAATCCCTTCGCAGCGTCTAGGAAGGTAGGTTAACCATGAAGAAAAAAGTGTCGTCTCCTGATTCCGCCCCCACAATGCCACAAAATCCGCTTCTCGTTCCCGAAGTATCCGATCCAACGCTAGCGCAGCTCCTGCTGCGTCCAACCGGCGAACTTGCAAGTGCCACCCGTCCTAGCTTTCTCGTTAATAATCACTCTCCTGTGCAGTGGGCTAATAGCGATTGGGAACGGTTAGAAGAGAATCGCGAACCTCTATTCGACATGTCAGCGGTTGCTGCACAATTTGACCACGCTAGTTTTTTGAGGGATGGATACGCTGTTCTGGGAGAAGTTATGACACCGAAAACTGTCGAGGACTGGACAGCAGCGCTGAAATATGGTCAGCAACTCAACGACAGATTGCTGAAGTCAGACTGGAACCAGATCGACTGGGATACCCTCGGCCGCACACCACCAACAAAATCTCTCACCGTTGAGGAGATTAATAACGCCCTCGGAGGGAGCCAGAAGGCACCACAGTCGGACGATGGGGCTGGCGTGAAGACGTTGCGACAGCATAGTGTGTTTGCTGAGTATTTTCCGGCAGGCCATGTTCCGTACTTAATGAATGTCCTCACGCACCCCCAGATGCTCCAACTCCAACGGATGAGTCTCGGCAGCGATGACATCTATTTCGATCATAACCAGCTATTGACGAGACCCCCAGGCTATCCCGGTGGCGCGTGGCACAGCCATAAAATCGGCGGCGGCGCTGATAACTGCGGTGCCGCGAGCCTGTCGGAGTATCAGGCGCAACCGAATTTCAATCTCACGCTCTGTTACCCTCAAGGTTTTGAAGCTGAGGACGACGGGGGACTGAAAATCATTCGGGGAAGCCATCTCTTTCGGGATCCAGGCGGATGCTGGGCTGACACTGACGAAGAGATGCAGAAGGAATGGTTGGCAGGACGGGTGCATCCCGTGACTTCTGAGCCGCTTCAAATTGAATATCTCTCAATTCCGCCGGGAACGGTCGTCTGCTGTCTGTCGCACGCTGCGCATGCAGTGGCACCCAAATCGTTGGACAGAAAGACTCGCTGGTGCTCGCTTTTCTGCTACAAGAAACCAAGTGATGTGACCGGTTACGCCCAACCGTCTCATTCGATCCCACCGGTATGGGCAATGAAGGCGCAGCGGGGAGAGTTGCCAGCTGTGCTCACCGAGCTGTTTCGACCAAGCTATGACAGGGAGTTGACGGGCGGACGGACTGTGGATTCACAGGCTTGATAGGTCAGTTCAGGGGATTGTCCGCTTCAAACACGCGGCGCTCTGCATCAGAGAGTTTTCCTGCCGCTGCAGTGCGCTCTACCCAATGGGTGGGAATACCCCCTGTCCACTTGGCCGGAGAAGCTGCAGAGTCAGGAGTTCGATACGCCATCAGCAGTCCCCACCGAGTCGGTGCCCCCGGCGGACGGCGTTGAACGTGATGCGGCATATGGTGAACAAACGAAACCATGCTTCCGGGCGGTAGTGATAGATGTACGATTTCCAACGGCTTGCCTGTGATGGCGTGCGTCTTTCCCTTTAGCCAATTGGCTTGCATGTCCGCGTCTTCATCGGGGCGTTCTGTGTTCCACTTGAACGGGATCCGGTAAAGGTGAGATCCCGGGATAACCCCAAGTTCCGCACCGTCTCCACTCTCTGCCCCTTCTGGATAGCATAGCGTTCGGATACATTGCTGCTGCAGAAACTCAGGGGTTAATGCCTTGCCGGTGCCGATAGGGTCTTCGACTTCGTACTGTCCATCTCGATACTGGTGAGCGTGCCAGCGTCTCCCTCGCGAACCAGCCGCCCGGTTGAGCATTAAGCAGTGGTCAAGCACAAAGCGGTCGCCGAAGAGTTTCTTGAAGAGTTCCATCATCTGCGGATGGGTTGTGGTGACATCCATAATGAAGTCATCGTATCCCGCTGGGAAATATTCCGGCATCACTCCCTGCGACTCGTATCCGCGCGTGACTAACGCAGGTCCCGGACCGAGAAGTCCATGTTCGTGCATATATGCACGTACTTCTGATCTGAGGAAACTGGGCATCTGCTCTGATCCGCCGCAGCAAGATTCCAAAAACTTTGGGGTAATTTGCTCGGGCGGCGGCGGCGCCAATCCACGCGCCTCAAAGTCGATGGCAGTCCAGTCGGTATCCATAAGGATGCAATCGTTCATGTGCTGCAGTTGCTGTAGACTAGCGGTGAATTGCTTTTGACCTTCGTCGGTCAGTATGCCCTCCCACACCCAAAATCCTTCCTGCTCGAAGGTCGTGCGGTCAAAGGCAGCCAGCACTTCCGGGCGCAGTAAATTGTCCACGCAGGCTGCTTGTTTCGGTTCCCTTGAGTTCTTCATTGTCTCTGGTCCCTCAATTTTGTATACTTAACAAACGGAAAATGGACAGTTTCTCAAAAAACGTCATCATCATAGCACAGCAATTGACAACCTGTCAACGGATTTAACACGACAGCCGGTATATACAATTGACCGAGGGGAAAACCGCATGGAACTGTATCCAGGAAAGCATTTATTTATAGACGATTTCTTCATCGAATCGATGGTTGGAGCGCATCGCGTACTCAATTGTCCAAAGAAGATTACTGTTGACGAACCGCTTCACACGGTCAACCCAGATCGGTCGTGGGAAAGTGTAGTCGCCCACGGACCGATCATCTACGATGAGAAAAATCACACCTTTCGGATGTACTATACAGGTGTAAACTCTTTGATGTGTGTCCTTGAGTCCATCGATGGGGTTCATTGGGAACGTCCTAATTTGGGCATCGTCGCGTTTGAAGGTTCCAAAGCCAACAACATCATCAGTTGGCCCAGTGAATGCCCATCGCTTGGGAATATCCTCTACGACCCTTACGAAACGGATGAAACCTATCGGTGGAAGCGGATAACCACTATGCCGCATAACGATGTCTGGCAGGCGCTCTATTCGGCGGATGGATACAATTGGTGCCACTATCCCTCGGGTCCCCACAATCATCAGAAACAGTTTTTCGCCTTCGGCTCTCCCGCAGAAACCTTCGGCGGGACCATGGACCCCGACGCGCCTTATATACTCTATAGCCAGCGTGGCTCAAGCCGTCGAACCCGTGTTCTCGGACGGCGTGACAGTCAAGACTGCCTCAATTGGTCGGGCTTGCGCACCGTCATTGATCAAGACCTTGATGATCCGCCGGGAACGGAGTTTTACGCTGCAGGGCATGATATGGCAAACCGTACAGACGGTGGATTACATATCATCATGCTCAATGTTTTTTTTACTGATTTGACCGAACCATACGCCATCGAACAACCGGATCTTTATTGGGGAAACGAGGTGGGGGCGCCAGCATTGCCAGCACGGGTGGATGGAGTCGTTGAACCGCAATTGGCAGTAAGCCGTGACACGGTCTCATGGAAGCGATACCGTGAGCCATTTATTCGTCGTGGCAAACCCGGCGCATGGGATTGGGGATCTATGTACGTCTCTGGTCCTATTCACCACAATGAGAAGCTTTGGTTCTACTACAACGGGGTCGGTGTAACCCACAACAACCGTACCCCACGATTGCACCATGCGCTTAACCCAAAAGAACATCAGACAGGTATTGGGGTTGCGCAACTCCGGCCCGATGGTTATGTCAGTGTGGAAGCGGATTCGTATGCGCCGGGGATCCTGACCTCGCATCGTTTCCGCCAGGAGTCAGGGGGAAGGGTGACGGTTAACGTGGACGCCACAGCAGGCGAACTACGATATGAAGTGTTAGAAGACACCGGCGCGCCTATCCCCGGTTTCACCGTTGCCGATTGCAATCCTATCCGTGGTGATACCCTTGACAGCGTGTTATCATGGAATGGTATTTCCAGATGGCCCGGCGTTAGTGAGGAACGCCAATCGAGCTACCCCAATCTTCCTGAAAGGGAATTCTACATCAAGTTGCGATTTTATATCTCTCCGGGGACCAAACTCTACTCCTTGACGCTAGACCCGCCGGAGGTTACGATGTGGCAGGTTCGTTCACAATCAGTTCCTGAATAGACCTATCTGCGATTGTGCGGGGCTCAAGTCACTGCTGCGGGCGCACTAGGTTCGCATAAAATTCGATTGGCATCAGTGGGGCTAAAATGGTAGAATTTGAGCCATTCGGGTGCGAAATTGGGTCGTGTGAAAGGAGGGTCGGTGTCTAAAATGATGTATCAGTCATCTTTACGCTGAATTTTCCTCGCCTGCATGGATTTTATAGATTTTAATGAACTGTTACGAGATAGGAGCCTATTATACAATGCAAACCGATAAAAACCGATGTGTCGTATTTGTTTCCCTCACTGGGGATGAACAGATAAAATGCTACGATATGGATCCCGATTCAGGCGCATTACAGTTACGGTCGACCAGTAACGCCCACGGACCTTCAGGTGCCCTCTGTCTGCACCCGTCTGGAGAGATAATGTACGATGGTCATGTGGGATCAACCACGTTGGCAAGTTTTCATCTTGACACCGACTCAGGCGAACTTACCCTCATCAACAAGGTGGACACCGGCATTGATATTCCCGCCCACCTCACCACAGACAGAAATAGTCGCTTCCTACTCACCGCCTACTATGGTGGCGGTGGCGTTACCGTGCACCGACTAGGGGACGATGGTGCAATCGGAGAACTGGTGCAATATGTAGATACCGGTGAGAAGGCTCACGCAATCATCGCAGTGACCGACGATCAGTTCGTCTTTGTGCCACACGTCTGTCCGAATAACAGGACCTACCAATTTCGTTTTGATAGCGAGTCGGGTCAACTCACACCCAATGATCCCGCCGAGCTCACACCACCTGACGATGAAACGGGTCCCCGCCATATCTGTTTTCGACCCGAAGGAGATGTTGCCTATATCGTCAACGAACAGGGCAACACAGTGACCGCTCACCACTACGATTCCGAAAAGGGGACGCTCCAAATCTTCCAGAATATTTCGACTTTACCAGAAGGCTACACAGAAGGTGGCGCGACCGCTCATGTGGAGGTGCATCCGAATGGAAAGTGGGCGTATGCATCCAATCGGGGACACGAGAGCATCGTTGGATTTAATGTTGACACCGACGGATCGCTCAGTGTGTTCGGGCATTTTCCAATCTCGTCAAGTCCACGGTCATTCAATATTGACCCGACAGGCACCTATCTGTACGGGGCAGGCGAGGCTGCAGACACGATGACCTGCTATCGTGTAGATGCAGCAACCGGCGAATTGCAGCCGCTTCAAGACTATGCCGTTGGAAGCCAACCGTTCTGGGTTATGGTAACGCCACTAGGCTAGATTTTATTGGGCTTTTTGCCCTATGTACTCTTTGCATCACGAGAAACTCTTTGATCAGCGGTGTTCAATTTTCACACCGCCAAACAACCAACATATTATACAAGGAGAATAACAATGGTTTATGAACTTCGCACCTATAGAATTCCTGAAGGCAAAATGCCGAACATCCTCAGCCGATTTGAAAATATCACCTTTGGTATCTTCAAAAAGTATGGCATAGAGGTCGTCGGATTCTGGACACGATCAGATGCCAATGAATTGGTGTATATCTGTAGATATGAAAGTGAAGCGGCGATGGAAGCCGCATGGGAGGCTTTCCGTGCAGATCCCGAATGGCTCAAAGCCAAAGAAGAAACCGAAGCGAATGGGCCAATCGTTGCAGAAGTCCTCTCGGACACCCTCATTCCCACCTCCTTCTCACCGATGCAGTAGGGGTTAAACCTATCAGCGATTAATTGCAGAAAAGTGCAAAGTAGAATGATACCATGACAAATGTTGGACTCATCGGTTTTGGTCAATGGGCCCGCCAAGCCTACGCACCCTTGCTTGGCGAGATGCCTCAGGTCAAGAACACTCGCAAAGCAAACATTCGGCACGGGGACAAAGACGTTTGAGAACTACCACGACCTGTTGAACGATTCAACTGTTGAGGCGGTCCTAATTGCGCTCCCCAATTTTCTACACGCGCCGGTCCTTCAATCAGCAGCGAAGTCAAAGAAGCATCTGTTTTTTGAACCGCCTGTTGCGGAGGACTCGGGGATAGCCACGCATGTACTGGACGCGCTGGCAGCAAGTGAATGCGTCGTGCAAGCCGATTTAGAACTCCGATACCTGCCGGTTATGGACAATGTATTAGCGTGTATCCAGTCCGGTAGGCTGGGCGAACCGTTGATGGCGAAGATCCGTCTGTGGTGTAACTGGGGATATGAAGGTGGCGCGTGGTATGACGAAGTTCAGGGGCAGAGTTTCTTCCTGTGGCTGGGTTGTTGGTATCTCGATGCTCTGGATTGTATCTTCAGACGAGCCGCGGCTCAAGCGTCTGTTGTGGGAGGTCGCCACAGTAACGGGACGCTGATGGATGCCGGTTGGGCGTCGCTGGTTTATATCGGTCAGCTTGAATTCAACTTGGTGATACCACAGGAGACCGCCATTGAGTTGACTGTTGCCTGTCGAACCGGAGAGATTATCGCTGATTTACAGACGGGACAGTGGCGATGGCGCGGTCAAGCAGGCGATTGGCATCTTGAGCACACGCCCGCCTCGACGCCCGCTTACGGATTCGTGGGTATGCGCGAAAGTCTACAAGAGTTCTTTGATACCATCTATGGAGGAGATGGTCCCCGTGCAAATGTCGAGGTGATGCGCCGTATCCAACACGCTGCACAACTTTGTGCGGAGGCTGAATGAAAGTTTCATAGATATGGTGCTGACACCTCTTTGAAAGGATAAGTATGAGTTGGCTAGATGTTATCCGAATTGGACACGATCTGAAAGTGTGTCCCGACTGCGACCAAGAATATGAAGTGATGGATGAATTTCTAGCGAAGAAGGATGAACCGGTAATCGGAGACGATTGGCTCGATGAAATGTTTAGTGAAGAGTATTATGTCGCATTGAGGTGTCCGCAGTGTCTGGAAACGCGCAATCTGCGTCTTAAATCGCTAACTGAAAAGCAATATCAAACAGCACGAGAAGAAAATTAACACCACCAAGGACGTCAAAAACGAACTTGTCTATTCTTGAATGTTATCAAATACAACCCAATTGTCCACCCTGAAAAAATCACCTTTTCACAGCCTAGTCACATCTCAACCAAACTGATATTTTTGCGTCTAACACAAATCGAGTCCAATGAATTAATTTGAGTCCCGTTGTTAATAACCTGACCGGTTAATCATCATTTATCTAAGAATGTAAAGAAATCCAAAGTAGTTTTTAAGCAATCGTAGGGGGAAATGCGTGCGAATTATCAAAACTGCAAAACAACACCATCCGTGCCCGAAAAAACAAGCGCTTTCTACGCTGTTTTCTAAAAACGGGTGCTGTTTATTCATCCTTATTTTTGTATTCCAACTCTTCCCGTCCCTTTTCTTTATGGGTGGAGAATCGCTCGTTTGGGCGATACGCTTTCAAACCCCACCGCAGGTGATTGATGAGATTAATGAGGATACTGTTTTTAGTCCAAATGGAGATGATGTACAAGATCTATTCCTTATTAGTTTCGTTACCGATGGTGGACTCGGTGACTATCGGATTATCATTGATACACATGGCCCAAGTGGGGTTGGTGCACCTGATGGTCGATTTTTTCCTGAAGAGGATTGGGTCGTAAAAGGGGAACTCGGTGCTGGCATTCATCCGGAGGACGATCCAAGAGCCATCCGCAAGGTATGGGACGGAAACGATTTTTCAAGTGATCAAGAACAAGAAGGGAAAACTCCAGTACCGCTCGGCGATGGCAGATATCGGATTAAAATTGAAATTGATGGGATCCCCAATGATAGCGTCAATAGTGCGGAGACAGGATACGCTACACGTGAATTTGTAGCGGTAATTGACAATACACCGCCGCAACTATCCGCCACAGTTTCCCAACGGGATTTGTCACCGAATGGAGACTCCATCAGGGAGGCAACACAGATCCGCTACGGACTTTCCGAGGATTTAACGGAGCTTGAGTTGAAATTTATCGATCCGTCAGATCAACCGGCACTTGTTCTGACACGCCTTACGGAAGGTAATCACTCATTTACTTGGGCGGGGAGTGATGGTTTGGGTACGCCGCTAAGGGACAACGCCTACGCCCTCCAACTGTATGGCAGTGACAAGGGTGGTAACGTGGGGACTTATGGAATTGGCTCTATCCAAATTGATACAGAGCCTCCGACCATTTCCGAGATAACGCCGAGTCGGAATTTGTTTCAGAACACCTCCGTTGAACAGATTGAGGCAATATTCGACATTGGTGATGGGAGTCTAATCGATTTTCGTTCAAACTTGACGACGATTATCCTAAAGAATGCAAACGGCGCACAAGTTAATGGAGTTCTCAGTCATAATGAAAATGCAAGCCGTCTCACGCTGATGCTTGATCAGCCACTTGATTCCAGTGAGGAGAACGGCGTTTACACAATTGATGTTTCTGGCGGAGATAAAGCCGGCAATATCGTCCGGGATAGTATCAATTTCACCTTTGATAACGTTGCTCCGACAATAACAAGCATTGCGACCGATGCTGGTAAGTTGACTTCCAATGCAAGTACCACCACAAAATTCACTTTCGTAGATGTAACCTTGGTGGACAACATTGACACTAGTGTCAACTTTAGTAATTCGATGATTCGCTTGAATACTCCTGAAGGAGTCTCAGTGGCTGGGAATCAACGTCAATTTGGAGAGCATGGCATCCGCTGGACACCGGGATTTTCTCTGGCAACAGATGGTTCTGACGACGGGGATTATACCATAACGGTACAATCTCAGGACCGGTCAGGAAATGTGGCTGAAGCCCAAATCACTTTCAGCTACGATACCCAAGCCCCTGAGCTAGTTTCACTGACATCAGAGGGTGGGGTTCACCTGAACCCTTCAGTGGGCACGAAAGCGTTCCTTAACAGTTCCCTATCCGTGGTGACTGCAACTTTTGACGATGAAAGTGGCGGTGGCGTTGATTTCAGTAAAACAGCCATTGGAATGGTTCGTCTTCCCCGAGCAGGGATAGTGCCAGTCCCAGTTCAGGGAACACTAACACCTGATGAGGATGATGACACGCTGGAATTTCGACTGAACCAACCGCTTGAACGTCGCAACGGGAGTCAGGACGGCACTTATCGCATTCGAGTGGCATTGGTAGACAAAGCTGGTAATACTGAAACAAAAAACTTTGAAATCGCTTATGATACACAAGTTCCTGCTATTATCTCAACGACTCCGGCCGAAAATGAAACCGTTTCTTCCCTTTCACAGGTATCAGTTGTCCTAAATGCCAACAGTGGAGTTAATTTTTCCGCCACCGGCGTGAGGTTACTCCGTACGGACGGAAGTGAAGTGAGTACCGGGAGGCACGACAACGGCAGGGACATAGTTTCTCTGACATTGGCACAAGCACTGGCAATTGACGGATCTGAGGATGGCGAATACACCATCGAAATCACTCCTGTAGACGGCGCGAACAATGCTGGAGCAACCGTTCGGCGCCAATTTTTCATTGCATCAAGACTGCCGGAAATTCGTCTGAATACCCCCACTGATACCCGAATCAGCAATCTGACAACAATTGATGCACAACTGTTCAACTACATAGGGCCGGGGCTTGACTTTGCTGAATCAAAATCGACGGTAACAGTCAGCAGGAATAGGACAGTGATAGAAGCAAAACCCGTGATAATTGATGAACAGAGCGCTCGTCTTGTCTGGACAATTGACAGATCTCTTTCTCGGGATGGGTCAGCGGATGGCGAATACACTGTCAACGTTCAATATACCGATCTCATCGGCAAAACGTTCAAAGAGGATTTCATGCTGACTTTTGACAGTCAGCCTCCAACAATCACCGTTGGCTCCCGTCCTCAGATCGCAAATCCGCTTACCACAGAGCGAATTGAAGTTCAACTTGAAGTGACCGACGATTTTGCAGGTGTGCAGGGAAGTGGATTTGATGCTGCCGCATCAACCTTTGAGTTGTTTGATGTAAACGGTGCTATGGTTAACGGTGCGCAAACGAGCGATGGTACAAGTAGATTTGCGTTTCGCTCTAGTGTGCTTCCAGAGGATGGCACATATACCCTTATTGTTACGTTGGTGGATCAGGCGGGCAACTACAGTATTCCGCAGCGATTTATTTACGATGCCGAGGAGCCGACCATCCAAGCGGTCAGTCACATTGAACGGACGCTTTCTGTCTCCAACGTGAGTGAATTTCTGACGCGGGTAGAAGCGACTGTTAGCGATGCTGGGACCGGCATTGATTTCAATCGGTCAACCATTCAGTTGTTAAATGCTTTGGGGGAGGTTGTCCCCGGTTCGCCATATCATGATGATGAAGCGATAATCGGATGGGAGCTGGAAACCCCTCTCACCGGCGAAGGTAACTTTGATGGTCTGTACTCGCTCCGTGTCAGTGCTGTCGATAAAGCTGGGTACGTGGAAGAAGAAACCTTTGCGCTACGCTACGACACGCAGGTGCCCACTATTCATACCGCTCTCGTCACACAGAACGATGGGACACTTATAGAACTATCCGGAGTCGAGACCCAATTGATTACGTCCCCAATCAATCAGATTACCGTAGGATTTTCTGATGGAGAGGGCAGCGGTATGGATGTTTTGCGGACGACCGTAAGCCTCATCGGACCGGAAGGGACGCCGGTTGGCGCAAACCAGACTGATAATGGGGTAGATACAGTTTTTCTTTCCTTCAATCCGTTACGTGCTGATGGATCCGACGATGGGTTCTACCGGGTTCAAGTAACTCCCACAGATTTAGCAGGCAACACGCTCACCAATCCAGTTGAGTTCCAATTTTTCTACGGTACGCGCAAACCGGAAGTTATCTCCACAACACCGGCTAAATTTGCCTCCGTCACCCAACTCACCGAGGTCAGTGCGATATTGGGTGACCACAGCGGTGAAGGTATTGATTTTGATCGCACGACGATTTTCTTAAAAACTCCAGACCAATCACTAATTCCCGGGCATCAAACGGTAGAGGAAGCACAATCATCAATCACTTGGGAACTGAACCAGCCGCTATCACGAGACGGTTCAGCGGATGGCGAATACACCATCCAGTTGTCACTTTTCGATAAAGTCGGCAACAGTGCAGATGTCGAGTACACATTTGTCTACGATACGTTTATCCCAACTATCGTCTCTGTAATGGCAAACACCAATCCGCCGACAGTCATCC